>NZ_CAXBLF010000059.1:0-18452 GCF_963976535.1 uncultured Algibacter sp.
AAAATATTTTTATTCGAAATGTTGAGATTATTGATTGAAAAAATGACAGAAGACGATTTACGGGAGACAGATGTCTCGCAAAGACGCGAAGGCGCAAAGCTAGATGGTTATGTTAACTGAAAACTGAGACTGAGACTGAGACTGAGACCGAGACCGAGACCGTAAACTAATCATTTTCTGAATAAATAGTTGGTAGTGCAATTTTAAACTTTACGGCAAGTAACCTAACTGCAATAACCACAATTCCTGCAATCACAAAAACAAAATCGTCTTTTATTGGGAATTCTCGCAAAACAAAATAGGTAATACCTCCTAAAATACAAGCCGTGGCATAAATTTCTTTTCTAAAAATAACCGGGATTTCATTACACAAAATATCACGAATAACACCGCCAAAACTAGCAGTTATAGTTCCTAAAGCAATACTAATAATAGGATGAAGTCCTGCATTCAAACCTTTTTCAATGCCTACAAGTGTATAGAGCCCAATACCTATAGTATCAAACAAAAACAACGAGGTTCTTAAATAATTTATTTTACTTCTAAAAATAATGGCGAGTATAGCAGACCCTAAAATAACGTAAGTATATGTGATATCCTTCATCCAACTAACAGGTGTACTACCTATGAGCAAATCGCGTAAGGTACCACCACCAACAGCGGTAACAAAAGCTATAATTAGAATTCCGAATAAATCCATCTTCTTGTATATAGCTATTAAAACGCCAGAAATAGCAAAAGCGATAGTTCCTAAAATATCTATGGTGTAAAACATTACTTTCTAATTGATATTAAAATTTTGTTTCTATTTATTTTTAGGGCGTTACCACAAGGGTCGGGCTTTCCGTTGCAAGTCCTCGCTCCTCCTACGTCGGGCTGTGGGCTTTCCACTGCAATCCCTAACGCAAACAGTAATAACTATTATTAATAATTCGTTTTCAACAGATGCCGATAAAAAATCAACGTGTTTCAAACAAGACCCCGAGTCTGCGCTCGGGATGAGTGATTCGCTCGCTTTTTCTGAAATAGAAAAAGCGGCTCTCTACTCACATACTCTGAGTATAAAAATTATAATCTTTTAAAATAACATCAATAAACTCCATATCGGTGCTTTGTTTTACATGCTTTATGCCAACCACTTCAATGATTTTGTTGCGGAGTTTAATTAATGTTTGATAGTCTTTTGATGTTCTTGCAGCACTAAAGGTCTCCTTAATAATTCTAGCATCATTATCTGATAGTTTAATTACATTTGGATATGTAGGCATGTAATTCTCTTTTAAATTTTCGAGAATAGTATGACTGATATTCACGTTATCTTTTAACCCAATAACTGCTGTTCCTGCTGCCATATCACCAATACGCTGTGTTTTTTTATTGAATAACATAACGAAAAAACCAAGACCAAATATGTAGATATCTACAATCCTAAAAAACCATCGCACTACATAATCAGAAAACGAGGCTTGGTAACCATCAATTTTTACAACTCTAATTTTTAAGGCGCGTTTACCAATAGTTTGCCCTTGTAAAACAGACTCTAACACCAAAGTATAAAACATAACCGGAAAACTAAGCACTGTGTTTATAGCTATTTGCGACCATTGGTCCATGTTATCAAACGCTCCAAAAGCCCAATTTAAAACCAGCATATAGCCAATCTTAATGGCCATATCAATAATAAACGCAAGTAATCGCTCCCCTGCTCCAGCTGCATTGAACGTTATTTTTACATTTTGAGTCGTGTTAATTTGTAACTCTGACATTTTATATATTAATTTATCAAATATATGAGGGAAGTTGCATTTATCAAGCAAAATAAGGAAAAATGGTTGAGTTTTGAAAAAGCAATCGTTAATAATGATTTTGATAATCCTGACGAACTCGCCTCACAATACATTCACGTTATAAACGATTTAGCCTATGCCCAAACTTACTACCCTAAAAGTAAGGTTATTGCGTATCTAAATCAATTGTCTGCAAACGCCTATCAAAAAATTTATAAAACTAAAAGTACAGATACGAATAGAATTGTTTCATTTTGGAAAACTGAAGTCCCTTTAATTTGCTATCAATACAGAAAGTTCATTCACATTGCTTTTATCATATTTGCTGCTTTTACTTTTATTGGTGCTATTTCTGCTGCTAATGATGGTGAATTTGTACGTTCTGTATTGGGTGATGATTATGTAAATATGTCCTTAGAAAATATTGAAGCGGGAGATCCTGTAGCCGTATATAAAAGCGGAAGTAACTGGGGGAGTTTTATTGGAATAACTATTAATAATTTACGTGTTGGTATTATAGCTTTTGTCTTGGGTGTATTCTTAGGTATTGGCACACTTTACATTATGTTTAACAACTGCATTATGTTAGGGTCTTTTCAATATTTCTTTTATGAAAAAGGCGTGTTTTGGGAAAGCATAAGAGGTATTTGGATACATGGTGCAATGGAAATTTTCGCCATAGTTATTGAATGTGCTGCAGGTTTAATACTTGGTGCTAGTATTTTGTTTCCTGCTACACATTCCAGATATACATCTTTTAAAATCGGCGCAAAAACAGGGATTAAAATTTTAATTAGTACGTTTCCATTCACATTTGCAGCTGGCTTTTTAGAAGGTTTTATTACCCGTTATTCTAATATTATGCCACATTGGTTATCGGTTGCTATCATTCTCATCACACTTGGCATTATTAGTTATTATTATTTGATTTATCCTTTTAAAGTTCAAAAACAAATTACTCAAACTCCAATTTTAAGTCCGACGCATATTTGAAAATTAAGCACCTACATATACTCACTTTTACATTCTTAGTGGCTTGTACTTTTCAAGTATCATTTGGATTAAATCCAATACAAACACCTGAAAGCATCAGAACATTTGACGCTGATTTTAAAGACCGCTACAACAGTGATAAATTCAACTATAAAGGCACAGAAATAGTTACAGAAACACCAGCTGGTTCAGGTAATTATGACGACTATAAAAAAGCTGAAAAACTTAGGAAAGAACGAAATAATTCGGATAGTTTTAGCATGAATCTTGGACCTTTAAGTTGGCTATTTTATTTGGCAATAGTGCTTGCTGTGATTTATTTAGTTTACATATTACTTAATGAAGGAGGCACCGGTTTATTCTCTTCTAACAGAAATAAAAAGATTAACACTTACGAAGAAATAACTGCTGAAAACATTGAAAATACCGATATTCAAATTCTAATAAAAAACGCCGAAAATGATAATGATTACAGACTCGCCATTCGCTATTATTATCTACTCGTTTTAAAAACATTAAGTTTAAAAAATCATATAAAATTTGAAGATGACAAAACTAATAATGAATATTTAAATGAAGTTAGCGATAAATCGTTTAGTAAAGATTTCGCATATACGTCTTACCTTTATAATTACATTTGGTATGGCGAATTCCCTTTAAATACAGACAAGTATGACAAAGCGAAAAGTAATTTTTCAAGCTTCTTAAATCAGGTAAAATAATGATGAAGAAGATTATACCTGTACTTATAATTCTTGTTGTACTTATAGTTACTGCGGCAATTGCAATTGGTATAAAGCACACCAAAACTGTAGATTGGGAAGAATCTTTTGATGAAAAAAGCAACAAACCTTATGGTGTTAGCGTGCTTTATAAAGAATTACCAAACCTTTTTAAAGACCACAAAGTTAGAACCGTTTATCATCAACCCGCTAGTTATTTAAGTGCGAATTCCGAAGATGGATATGGTGAGCATGTGGCCGAAGGGAGTTTTATAATTATAGGAAATTCTGATTATTTGGAAGATGATTCTATTGATCAATTACTCAACTTTGTTAATGCTGGAAACACCTTATTTATTTCAGATTATTACTTTCCTCAAAAATTTCATGATACGCTCGATGTGAGTGTGAATTATATTGAAAATGAAAAAGACAGTATTTCACATTTATCGTTGAAGCATCTTAATATTGATGACATAATGCTTGACAAAAATGCAAGTGATCAATATTTTTCAGAATTCGATTCTTTAAATCATACGGTTTTAGGGCATTCAAAAATAGATTACAAACACGTTAATTTTTTACAAGTACATTTTGGTGAAGGAAACGTTTTTTTACATCTCGAACCTAAAGTCTTTACCAACTATCATCTTTTAAAAGAAGATAGATATAAATATGTTGAAAGTGTTTTATCGTATCTACCTGATAATGATATTTATTTTGATTCTTACAGCAAAATCCAAACTGGTTATGATGGCGATGTTAACAAGGAATCTAACTTGGGTTGGTTTCTTGAGCAATTATCTTTTAAATGGGCTTGGTATACCGCCATAATTTTTGGTATTCTATTCATGATTTTTAATGCCAAACGAAGACAGCGTATTATAAAAATTATCAATCCTTTACAAAACACCACAGTAGCTTTTGTTAAAACGGTATCTAATTTATATTTTGATACTAAAGATCACAAAAACCTTGTTGATAAAAAAATAAAATACTTTTTAGAGAAAATAAGACACGATTTAAATTTAAATACCGACATTTTAGACGAAGCATTCATAGAAAAATTGGCTTCTAAGTCGGGAAAGAAAAAAGAAGATATAAAAAAGCTAGTAAACTATATTAACTTAATGAAATCTAAAAAAGAGTTTTTTGAAGAAAATTTGATAAAACTCAACAGACATATTGAAGCATTTTATAAAAAATAATTATGGACGAAAACAACGCACCACAAGATCCTCAAGGCGAATCAATAAAACCAGAAAACGTGGTGTCATTAAATGATGATGGCGCTTTAAACGATACCAACGATTTAAAATTTCAAAACCGATTAGACCTATCTGAACTCCAACAGAGCGTCGAAAAAATAAAGCAAGAGGTTGGTAAAGTTATTGTTGGGCAAAAAGATATGGTAGATATGTTGATCGCTTCGCTTTTAGCTAAAGGACATTCGTTAATTGAAGGGGTTCCTGGAGTTGCAAAAACCATTACCGCAAAACTATTAGCCAAATCTTTAAGTGTAGGTTTTAGCAGAATACAATTCACACCTGACTTAATGCCTAGTGATATTTTAGGAACATCCGTTTTCAATTTGAAAGACTCTGAGTTTGAGTTTAAAAAAGGGCCTATTTTCTCAAACATGATTCTTATTGATGAGATTAATAGAGCACCTGCAAAAACACAAGCTGCTTTGTTTGAAGTGATGGAAGAACAACAAATAACCATTGATGGTAATAAATTCATACTAGATTCTCCTTTCATGGTTTTGGCAACACAAAATCCTATAGAACAAGAAGGCACCTATAGATTACCCGAAGCACAATTGGATAGATTTCTATTTAAAATAGAAGTTGATTATCCAAATTTAGATGAGGAAATAGAAATATTGTCTAGAGAACACGTGCTGAAAGACAAAGTTAAAATAGATGAAGTGGAATCTTTTTTAACGGCCAAACAAATCTCTGAGTATCAAAATTTAGTAACTCAAGTTTTGGTTGAAGAACATTTACTAAAATACATTGCGCAATTAATTGTAGCAACTAGAAGCAATCAATTCTTGTATTTAGGAGCTTCCCCAAGAGCATCGATAGCAATTTTAAAATCGAGTAAAGCCTTTGCTGCCATGAACGGTCGTGATTTTGTAACACCTGAAGACATTAAACGTGCTGCTATTCCTGTATTACATCATAGAGTTATTGTTACGCCAGAACGTGAAATGGAAGGGGTTTCTAGTAAACAAATAATTCAACAGATTATTGAAACGGTGGAGATTCCGCGTTAAAAAATTATACCACAGAGATGCACAGAGGTTTCACAGAGATACACAAAGAAAAAATGAGATTCAAAAAAGTCTCTCTGAAATTCTGCGTTTCTCTGCGAATCTCAGCATAAAAACTTAAAATCAATAACTCCACTTTGAAAATTTTCAAACCATTCTACATACAACCCCGTTTTTTCTATGCTGGCATTGGCATTATAGTTTTGTTTGCTTTAAGTTATTTTATACCTATACTTTTTAATATTGCTCAACTTTCAATTTTAGTTTTAATACTACTTTTCTTTTTAGACTTTCTAATTGTTTTCGTTGGAAAAAATAAAATTAGTGCTACTAGAATATTACCTGATAAATTTTCAAATGGTGATAAAAATCAAATAAAACTTGAGATAAATAACAATTACCCCTTCACAATTCATTTAGAAATTATTGATGAAATACCAGAGCAATTTCAAGTGCGTGATTTCAAAATTAAAGAATCTATTACACCTCGCAAAACAAGATCTATTCAATACGATTTAAAACCTACCGAACGTGGCGAATACTATTTTGGGAATTTAAATGTTTACGTATCATCTATCTTAAATATTGTTGCAAAACGGTTCACTTTTGAAAACGGTGCCGTGGTACCAACCTACCCAGGCTTCAAACAATTAAAGAAGTTCGAACTACTTAACATTAATCAAAATTCGTTAGAATACGGGCTTAAAAAAGTAAGACGCCTTGGACATTCCATGGAATTTGAACAAATAAAGGATTATGTTATAGGTGATGATTTACGAACCATAAACTGGAAAGCCACGGCTAAGAAAAACCAGTTGATGGTCAATCAGTTTCAAGATGAAAAATCGCAACCTGTGTATTCCATCATTGATAAAGGGCGCATCATGAAAATGCCTTTTGATGGTTTAAGCCTTTTAGATTACGCCATTAACTCTGCCCTTGTAATTAGCAATGTGGTTTTAAAAAAACATGACAAAGCGGGTATGTTATCGTTTTCAAAACGTATTGATAACGTTGTAGTTGCTCAAAGACGAAGCTCGCAAATGCAGCTTATTTTAGAAGCGCTTTACAATGTAAAAACAGATTTTTTTGAAAGTGATTTTAGCAGATTATATGCTAGTATAAAAAGGCATATTACCCACCGAAGTCTTATTTTAATGTACACTAATTTTGAAACTTTAGATAGTTTGGAGCGCCAACTCCCTTATTTAAAAGCTATTGCTAAAAGCCATTTACTCGTGGTTATCTTCTTTAAAAACACCGAACTAAATAGTCTAATTAATAATAAAGCAGAAACCATTACGCAAGTGTACGATAAGGTCATTGCAGAAAAATTCGCATTCGAAAAACGACTTATAGTCAACGAATTAAAAAAATACGGTATCTATTCTATTCTCACAACTCCAGAGCATTTAACTATTGATACCATTAATAAGTATCTTGAAATTAAGGCTAGAGGATTACTTTAATATTGGCGTTCCACTCCCGATAGCTCCCGATAGCTATCGGGACGGGAGATCGGGCTTTCACTACTCGCTTCCTCCTATCGTCGGCGAGCTCAAACATGCCGTTTAATCCCTAACCATCTATTTGCTAGCTTATGGTTTTAAATAAAGCTGATTTGTTTTTGGAAATATTTGCTTAACGTATAGCTACGATTCGAATAGGTTCTAAATTATTAGTGTTATTTTTGAAGTGTCAAAATAGTGTATCATCAATCCTTAGTTTATGCCATATCAAGAAGTGTTTGTTCTATTCTGGGAACAAGTAAAAGAGAGTTACCAAGAAGGTCGTTTTGCCAAATTAACTATGGCAAAAACCATTGGTAAGCCAGACTTGAAAAATATATTTGTTAGACCATTGACTTCTAAAGACAATTCAAAAAAAGTTTTAGTAAAATTACGTTACCAATCCAGAGAGACCGAAGATGAGGAAAGCGAGCTAACTTTAGATGAAGCCTTTGTGTTTTTAAAACCATATCTCAGAACGTCTTTTTCATCTGTACTTTTATTTACCACAACAAAGGATGTTACTTTCAAAGTTAATAAAAAAGGAGCAGGAAGAATTACCGAGAATTCGCCAACCTTCCATAACGTTACGGAAGCTAAGAGTGACTTATAATAGCTAACAAAACGTCATTGCGAGGAGTAAGCGAGGTGGCAATCTGTTAATTTATAGTTCTAAACAAATGTAACGCCACTAAGCAAAACTTAGCGGTAACTACTAATTCACACTGAAATCCCTAACACATTTACTTGCTATCATTTTTTTTTAAGTTGTGAAGTTGAAGTTTTTTTTGGAGAGGTTCGTTTAACGGTTTCGTGTATAAGTAGTAGCGGAATTCTACATACAAGCCTTTTGGTTGCACTCACCTATGTTTATGTTTTCATTTTATCACTTAAACCGCTATTACTTATTATTATGGGCTGGCTTCATCTCTTTCAAGTAACCGTCAAATACCTCTAAGATTTCAGGAAAATTAGCTCTCCCAAACCCAACTCTAATATATTCACCTTCGTATTCGAACATTTCGGCGGGAACTGTCATAATTCCTGTTTCTTTAACTAATTGGCTACTAAATTGTAAAGAAGAGCTATTGATGTTGAGTTGAATAAAAGAGGTTGAGCCTGCTTTTGGAGGTGTGAAGCTAGTGATGACTTCTTGTTTTTTAACAAACTCGTTAAAAATGAAAATGTTTTTATTAATCTTTTTGAGATTTGGTTCTAAAAATAAATTCATATTATTCAATGCCATGATAGTCAGAATCTCGCTAGGTGCACTATTACAAATACTTAGGTAATCTTTAAAAGCTACAATTCTTTTTAGAAAAGATTGATCTTCACACACCAACCAACCTGTTCGTAAACCTGCTAATCCAAAAGTTTTTGAAGTTCCCCAAAGACTAATCCCTTTTTCATAAACATCACAAATAGGCGGTAATTCTTCAACATCATCGATGATTAACTTATGATACATTTCATCTGAAAATATATATATATCATGCTTTCTGGCAATGGCGACTATTTCGTTTAATTGACTTTTGGTTAAGTAACTCCCAGTAGGATTATGTGGGAAATTCAAAATAATTAATTTGGTGTTTTTCTGAATTAGTTTTTCTAAGTCTTCCGTGTTAAAAATCCAATCATTTTTACTGGGTTTCCAATACGAAAGTTCGCAGTTGATAGATTTAACAACTTCCGACAAAGATTGATAACATGGGGCAATTGTTATAGCATGGTCTGTTGAACCTAACAAAACGTTCATACTTATAAAGTTAAGTTCTCCAGGTGTTGCTACAACTACGTTTTTTATTGAAGTTATTTTGTAATGCCGAAGAATAGCTTCTCTTAAAAGAGGAATTCCTTCACTTTCGGTATAGCCTAGTTTTAAATTCTCCCATAATTTCAACTCTTCTATAGAAGCGTTTTCTAGAACATAATTCAATTCATAGCCATCACAATCAGAACTAGACAGTAAATATTTTGCGGTAAACTCATGTTGAGCAAAATACCGTTCGAGTCTAAAGTCGTTTATTTTCATGGATTATGTTTTGCTTGCTAATAACTGTTTCGCGGATATAAAATCGTTTTAATGTTTTATATCCGACGTTAAACGAAGTTAGCTAATTTTTTTTACAAAGTCAAGTAATCAATTAAATAGAGATCAAAATTTTGTAGCTGAGTAAATCACAATTCATCATATAAAAATCACAGTTCGGTAAAAACAATTATTAAAACCTTAATTAGTGTTAGATATTTGAATTGTTAAACAAATAAAACCAGATATCATGAAGACACTAACATTAATCATCGTACTAGTATTATCAGTAAATTTCAGTAATTCACAAGACAGCAAAACCTTAAGAAACATAACGGTAACTATAGAACATATAGTAAATAATAATGGTAAAGTTGTTTTAGGGCTTCATACCGAAGACACTTTTATGAAAGGTCAAGGGATTGTAAGCGCAGAGAGCGACATTATTGATGGGAAAATAACAGTGACTTTTGAAAATATAGAACCTGGAACTTATGCAATTATGGCATTACACGATGAAAACGAAAACAGAAGAATGGATTTTCAAGAAAACGGAATGCCTAAAGAGTCTTACGGCATGTCTAATAACCCTATGAGCTATGGACCTCCACAATATGCAACAGCTAAATTTGAATTAAAGGAAGAAGATTTAGATTTAAAAATTATATTCTGAAAAAGAATAAACTGAAAAAGAGGCTGTCTGAAAAGTTTTTTCAGTTGTCAGTTTGAGTATTAACTAGGTCAAAATGTATTTTGAACGAAGGTAGCTTACGAAGTAAGTCGAAAACATTATAATCTTGATTTTCAATGCATTTCGACTGCGCTCAATGTGACAATTTACTCCAAAATAGACTTTTCAGACAGCCTCTTTTTAAAACTAATTGTAAATTATATAAAACTTTTTATTTTAGACGGTTTCATTCAACCAAGCTTTCATCATCCAAACTGTTTTTTCTTGCTCGGTAATAAAACCACTCATCATAGCATTTGTACCTTCATCATTGGCATCGCCAGATTTATCTAATATTTGTCTTTCTATTTTCAAAAGTTCAGTAAGAGAATCTACAATTAATCGAACTGCTTTATCATCTTGAGAAATATTCTTACCAACAGGTACTTGCGCTTTTACTGAATAATCTTCAAACGTATGTAATGGCGTTTCTCCTAAAGTTAGGATACGCTCTGCAACCTCATCTACTTTAAGATTTGCATCCGTATATAATTCTTCAAACTTCACATGTAAATCAAAGAAACGTTTCCCTTTAATATTCCAATGAATACCTCTCAAATTTTGATAATATATTTGAAAATTAGCTAATAGATTGTTTAAATCGCTCACTAAATCTTTTGTTCTGTTGGTGTCTAACCCAATACTATTTAATGTTATCATATCTTTTATTTATTTATTACCACAAATTTAATTTATAATTAACAGGTGTTTCTATAAATTTTATTGATAGTTTTTATATTTTTATAGCCTAAATTGATAACCATGACTATTACGCAATTATATTATGTTTTGGCAGTAGCCGAAAACCAGAATTTCACAAAAGCTGCTGCAAAATGCTTTGTTACGCAACCCACTTTAAGCATGCAAATTCAAAAACTTGAAGACCAATTGGATGTTCAGATTTTTGATAGAAGTAAAAAACCTATTGAACTTACCAATATTGGTAAAAAGATAGTTACCCAAGCCAGAAATATTGTAAACGAATCTTACCGAATTCAAGATATTGTAGATCAACAAAAAGGCTTTATTGGTGGTGAGTTCAAGTTAGGTATTATACCTACTGTTATGCCAACTCTACTCCCTATGTTTTTAAAGAGCTTTATAAAAAAGCATCCAAAAGTTAAGCTTATAATAGAAGAGTTAACCACTGAAGAAATTATTACTAGAATTAAAGATGGCCATTTAGATGCTGCTATAGCTGCTACACCTTTAGAAGACGAAAACATTAAAGAACGTGTGCTATATTTTGAGCCTTTTGTAAGCTATATACCCAAAGGGCATCGATTACATAATAACAAAAAAATAGATGTATCAGAATTAGATATTAACGATATGTTATTATTAGAAGACGGGCATTGTTTTAGAGATGGTGTCATCAATTTATGTAAAGCTTTTAAAAGCCATTCTGATGATCAATTTCAATTAGAAAGCGGAAGTATTGAAACGCTAATAAAATTATCAAATGAAGGTTTAGGGATGACTCTACTTCCTTACTTACACACCTTAGATGTTAATGACAAAGAAAAAGAAAATTTGCATTATTTTAACGAGCCTTCTCCAGCAAGAGAAGTGAGTATCATTTATCATAAAAGTGAATTAAAAATGCAAATAATTGAAGCTTTACAAGATGTTATATCCGGAATTATAAGAGGTGCAATTGCCTTTCAGAATGTGAAAATCATAAGCCCGTTAGTAAAATAGCAAATACTAAAAAAGGCTGTCTGAAAAATCAATTTTGGAGTAAATTGTCACATTGAGCGCAGTCGAAATGCATTGGAAATCAAGATTATAACGTTTTCGACTGCGCTCAAACTGACAACTCGAAAAATTTTTCAGACAGCCTCGTTGTTATGGTTTTAAATAAATTAAACATTGATTTAATTCTGGGTTTTGCTGTACAAGAGAATGAATAAAAATTTTAAGCTCTTCAATCTCATAAGGCAATAATCTTTGTAATGCCTTTTGTACTTCTTTGCAAAACAACGTTGTGTCAAAACTAACTTTTTTTAGTACAGTTTTGGTATACTCTAGCATTGCTCTTGCCATGGTTTTCTGTTAAGGTTTTAGGTTTAAATAAATAGTAGATTTTTTTTATAGGCTTGTTTATTATACAACTATAAATTTAGTCAAAAATTATCCAAGTTTGACAACTTTAAGTAAAATTAACATTTTAAAACCTATTATCACCATCCAATAAATCGCCTAAACCACCAAGAATACTACCTTCTCCTTTATCTTTTCCACCGCCTCTTGGAGCACTAGCTAAAACACGACCAGCCAATCTACTAAATGGTAACGACTGTATAAATACGGTTCCTGGACCTTGAAGTTTAGCAAAGAATAAACCTTCGCCACCAAATACGGTGTTTTTTATACCTCCTACAAATTCTATATCATAATCTACAGATTGATCGAAACCTACAATACATCCTGTATCTACTTTTAAAGTTTCTCCTGCTTTAAGTTCCTTCATAGCCATGGTTCCTCCGGCATGCACAAATGCCATACCATCACCTTCAAGCTTTTGCATAATGAAACCTTCACCTCCAAAAAGACCGCGACCTAATTTTTTAGAAAACTCAATACCAATACTCACACCCTTGGCTGCACATAAGAAAGCATCTTTTTGACAAATAAATTTACCTCCAAAACGTGTTAAATCTATTGGGATAATTTTCCCTGGATATGGTGATGCAAATGATACATTGCGCTTTCCTGTTAAGTCATTATAAAATGCGGTCATAAATAAACTTTCTCCTGTTAGGATTCTCTTTCCAGCGCCAAAAATCTTTCCTAAAAAACCAGAATCTTTTTGAGAGCCATCACCAAATATAGTTTCCATAGTAATTCCATCGTCCATCATCATAAAACTTCCTGCTTCGGCTACAACGCCTTCTTGTGGGTCTAGTTCAATTTCTACGTATTGCATTTCTTCGCCGTAGATGCGATAGTCAATTTCGTGTGCTGTCATTTTTTTATGTTTTTTGTTGATTCGTTTATATGTTGATTTGTTTTCGGTTTTGTTACAAATAAAATTAAAATTCCAAAAGGTTTAAACGTTATTTCACAGAGTTTCACGGAGATTTCACAGAGATGCGCTGAGAAAAAAATAATTTTCTCGCAAAGGCACTAAGCGCTACTCACTCTATCCCTAATTTTCTCGCAAAGACGCAAAGGCGCAAAGTGTTACGTGGCTCACTGTTAACTTAAATATTCAGCATTTCTTTCTTATGAAACTGAATATCTTAACCTTTAACGTGAACAACTGAATACTGAATACTGCATACTGCAAACTGCCTACTGTTTCACTTTCACACTCCATTCAAAATTAAACGTTGAAACTTCTATACCTTCTTCATTTGTGCCTATAGATTGCATCCATATCGTTTGTCCTTCTCCTGTTGTAATCGCTTTATTAAGAACGTCATCAATCGCTTTTCCGTCATTACAAGTAAATCTAATTTTACCTGTTGCTTTTTTGGTAAATGTGGCGTTGTTAGATGTTACCAACATAGAAACACGTTTACCAGATTCTTGTATTTTACTTATCATTAAAGCACCGGTTGAAAACTCTGCTGCCATACCTTGTACTGCCCAAAACATAGATTTAAAAGGGTTTTGGTTTATCCATTTGTACTTTACGCCTACTATACATTTTTCATTATCAATATGTTTTGTTCTTACACCACACCAGTAAGCCGCTGGCAGCTTGAACATTGTGTAAGTGTTTAGTTTTCTTGGTGTTAATGCCATTCTTAGAGATTATATTTTTTACTAAGTTATGAAATAAATTCATACTTATAAATGTTAAAATTTTGTTAATTATAGTACTATGCGTAACAAAGTACCTTCTTTTAGACATATATTTGTATAAGAAACTATTATACGTTTTAATATTATGCTAGACAATCATCAAAAAAACATCGCCACATTTATTCATTTATCCACCTTTAGTAGGTTTTTTATTCCGTTTGGAAACTTTATTGGTCCTATAGTATTATGGATTGCTAATAAAGATAAATCTGAATTTATAGATAGCCATGGTAAGCAAATAATCAATTTTCAAATTAGCATTTTATTGTACGCAATAATTTTAGGAACGCTAACGATTCCCTTTTTTATTTTTAAAATATTTAATGGTATTGACTTTATAGATTTTCATGGATTTGAAAGCTTTCATTTCAATATAGGTAAACCGTCTCCTCTGCTATATGTTGGTGGCGCTTTGGGTATAATAGCAATAATTGGGTTTATTATTGAATTGGCTTTAATAGTTGTTGCCAGTTTAAAAGCGAGAGATGGTAAATTATATAAGTACCCTTTAACGATTAACTTTTTAAAATAATTTATAAGTTTTGAATTTAACTATAAACAACAACACACCCCTTAATCCCCTCTTTTTAGAGGGGAAACTGAAACCTTTAAAAGATAAAAATATAATTATGAAGCCCAATAGTTAACAAATATACCTGCGTTAGGGATTGCAGTGGAAAGCCCACAGCGAGTCCCGATAGCTATCGGGACGAGCGAGGACTTGTAACGAAAAGCGCGACCCTTGTGGTAACGCCCAACTTCTCGATACATCCCGAACTAAATTCGGGGCACTCGAAGTGACAAAATAAAAATTTCATCAATATAACAATCAATCAAATCAATCAAAAAATGAACAGTTTCACAACATTAAACGAATGACACAATGAAGATAGAAAACACAAAAGCACAAATGCGAAAAGGCGTTTTGGAATTCTGCATACTTTCGGTCTTAAAAGACGAAGATGCGTATGTTGCCGAAATTCTAGGCACCTTAAAAGATGCCAAGTTGCTAGTTGTAGAAGGGACAATTTACCCGCTACTAACGCGACTTAAAAACGCAGGACTTTTAAATTACAGATGGGAAGAATCGACCTCTGGACCACCAAGAAAATATTACGGTTTAACCGAAACGGGGAAATTATTCTTAAAAGAATTGAACACCACTTGGAGTGAATTACACAATGCAGTAACTTTAGTAACAAGCCAAAAAACAACAAAAAAATGAATAAAACAGTCAACATAAATTTAGCAGGTATATTTTTTCATATAGATGAAGATGCGTACTTAAAATTGCAACGCTATCTTGAGGCTATAAAACGTTCATTTACAGACTCGCAAGGGCGTTCTGAAATTATAGCGGATATAGAAGCTCGTATTTCTGAACTTTTTAATGAGCGCGTGCAAAACAACAAACAAGTTATACGAATTAAAGAGGTAGATGAGGTGATCTCGATTATGGGGCAACCTGAGGATTACTTGGTTGATGACGAGATTTTTGAGGATGAACCACAACCATCTTACAACAACAAATCTTCCACTTCTAAGAAATTATTTAGAGATACGGACAACTCTTATATAGGTGGTGTATCATCTGGATTATCGCATTACTTTGGTATTGACGCCATTTGGATTAGATTAGCTTGGATCCTTTTAATTTTTGGAGCAGGTACAGGGTTTTTACTTTATATTCTACTTTGGATTTTAGTGCCTGAGGCTAAAACTACTGCTGAAAAAATAATGATGACAGGAGACCCTGTTAACATTAGTAACATTGAAAAAAAAATCAAAGACGGGTTTGACACGGTAACGGAGACTGTAGGTGATGTTGCAAAAAATGTATCGGACTCGGTATCTAATGCAGCAAAAAATATTGATGTAAAAAAAAGCGCTAACTCTATAAAATCGTCATCAAGAACTTTTTTTGATACCATTGGAGATGTTATTATGTTCTTCTTTAAGGTGTTTGCAAAATTCGTAGGTGTTTTACTTATAATTGTAGGTGCAGTAGCTTTAATTGGGCTAATTATTGGTCTGTTTTCATTAGGTGTAGCAGACATAATACACATACCTGGTTTAGATTTTGTTGAGATTGCTAATGCTGGCGAAACACCAATCTGGCTCGTATCATTATTAGCGTTTTTCGCAGTAGGCATACCATTCTTTTTTCTGTTTTATTTAGGGTTAAAAATCTTAATTAACAATTTAAAATCGATAGGTAATATTGCTAAATTCACTTTGTTAGGCTTATGGCTTATATCCATTATATCATTAGTCATTGTTGGTGTAAGGCAAGCTAGCGAACATGCTTTTGAAGAAAGTTTTATGGTAAAAACGGAACTACCAATTATGGCTAATGACACACTAAATATTAAAATGGTGAGTAACGATAATTTTAGCTCTGATTATTACCGTCATAATAGTTTTAAACTAGCACATAACGAAAATGGTGATAAAGTTTTGTATTCATCAAATATAGATATCGTAGTAAAATCTACTACAGATTCTATAGCTAGAATAGGCATTAAAAAAAGAGCTGATGGTAGAGATTATGAAAAAGCCATAGAACGGGCAAAAAATATAAATTATAATTTCGAACTTAAAAACAACACCTTATTGTTAGATTCTTATTTAACTACAAGTACTGAAAATAAATTTAGTGATCAGGAAGTAGATGTGGTGCTTTATTTACCCGAAAATACTGTTGCGTATTTTAATAACAGTACAAAGAACAATTTACATTATAGAACATACGATGGTAATATAGTGTCTAGAGACGATACTAACCACTATTTAAAAATTCTTGATGACGATGTGGAATGCTTAGACTGCCCTGAAGAAGATTTTAAAGTAAAGGTGAATATACCAAAACTAAAAATTAATAACAATGGAATAGAAATTAATTCAGAAGACGGCAGTTTAAAAATAGATGAAAATGGTATTAAAGCAGAATCAGATGATGTAAAACTGAACATTAATTCTGATGGCGTTGAAATAAATTCGGAAAATTAAAACAATTACAGATCCCGATATAAAATCGGGATGAGTTACAGCCAACAAAACTTAATACGCTACGCTTTTAAGTTTTGGGTTTCACTAACAATTCATCATTAAAATATAACAACTCAGATATTTAAATTATCAAAGCACATGTTATAATTAGATATTTGAACAACTAATAAAATCAATCATTTATTAACAGATGCTGAAATTAATTCAGCACAAGAAAAACAAATAATCATGACAACACTAATCAAATTTATTGTAGCCACAGTATTAAGCTTAACGCTTTTTTCGTGCAATTTCGACATGAACCTTAACTCTGGTGTTAGAGGTAATGGCGAGGTAATTACTGAAGACCGAACTATTAACGACTCTTTCTCAGCTATTAAAGCAACTGAAGGTTTGGACGTTTACCTAACCCAAAGTGACCATGAAAGTATAAGCGTTGAAGCTGATGGGAATTTACAAGAACTTATTTTAACCGAAGTTGAAGATGGAGTTTTAAAAATTCATACTAAAGAAAACATTGGTAGAGCTACATCAAAAAAAGTACATGTCAGTTTTAAAGATATTTCAAGTATCATTTCTACTAGTGGAAGCGACGTCTATTCAACAAATACCATTGTTACAGAACGTTTAGATTTAAAATCTACGAGCGGAAGTGACATGAAGCTTGATGTAAACACCTCTGTATTAAATTGTAAATCTACTAGTGGGAGTGATTTAAGACTATCTGGAAAAACAACTAAATTAATTGCTGAAGCTACAAGCGGAAGTGATATAAAAGCTGCTGATTTAATGGCTGAATCTAGTGAAGTTAAAGCTTCTAGCGGTGCAGATATTACTGTAAACACATCAAAAGAACTAACAGCTAGAGCATCAAGCGGCGGAGACATCAAATATTACGGCAATCCTAAAAATGTTGATAAAAGCGATAGTAGCTCTGGAAGCGTAAAACAAAAATAAAAATAACAACCAACTGATTTTGAAACCATTTCAAGCTTTAGCAAAAGTTTGGAGTGGTTTTTGTTTTATATTTGTTATACCCGATGAATTTCAAAATAAATGATAGTAAATTTGAATTATATTTTCTTTAGATAATATAGAAAATATAAGCATAGCCTAAGTTACGGTTTTATTTTATATTGAATTTTAAAGGAAAAAGAAACTAATTTAATCGATTATTTTGAGGTTTATTTGGTGTCAGTGACTAAGTGCCATTCAATGTGTCTAATTAGTAACACGTTACGACCTATTTTACAATTAATCCTTTTTCAAAATGAAACAATCGCTAACCTTTCTTTTTTTTGCTTTACTCTCATCTTCACTTTGTATTGCTCAAAGTGCTGAAAAAATTAAAGGCAACAGAAATGTTACTATACAAACAACCCATATAGAATCTTATCATACCATCGCTTTGGATGCCGATTTTGAAGTTGAAATTATTTACGACAAAAACCCATATGTTGAAGTAGAAACCGATGAAAATCTGCATGAATTTATTGAATTTCAGGTTATTGACAGCGTGCTTACTTTTACAATACTTCGTTAAGTTTTCAAGCGGCAATTTTGCCAAAACAGGAGAGTTGCCG
>NZ_CAXBLF010000060.1:0-18406 GCF_963976535.1 uncultured Algibacter sp.
TATATTGATTGATAATTAGTTATGTCTATTTTTTTAGAAAATCAGCAAGCCCTAAGTTAGACGCAAAAGTAATTCTAATTTAAAGAAAAAGTCAATATTATTGGTGTTTGTCACCTTGAGCGCAGTCGAAAGGTTTTTAAAATAGATGTGTTTTATAGGTTTCGACTGCGCTCAACCTGACATTAAAACATAAATTATTGATTTTTTTAGATGATTAACCTCATTGTTATATCTATCTCAGGTTATAGTTTAAAATCCTATTTACTTTTTATAACAATAAAAAGCCGTTTTGCATATCAACATAACGGCTTTTATTAAAATTAAAAAAATCTTTACTTATATTCCTAAAGCTTGTCCACCACCAATTTGGATAGTTTCAGCTGTTAAGAAAGCAGCATCCTTGCTTGCTAGGAAGGAAACAACAGAAGCTACATCCTCAGGTTCTCCCAATCTTCCTAACATAATACTATTTGCCCATGAAGCAAAAACTTCTGGCTTCGTTGCTTTAATTTGAGCATGAAATGGTGTATCAATGGTACCAGGAGACACGGCATTTACTCTAATCCCATATTCAGCTAAATCCTTTGCTAATGCTCTAGTTATTGCATGAACACCCGCTTTAGATGTTCCGTAGATTCCTGCTCCAGGACCTCCAGCAGTCCATCCTGCATTTGATGTATAGTTAATTATTGTAGCATTTACTCCTTTTTTAAGAAAAGGTATTGCTGCTCTCGATGCAAAAAATACAGAATCAAGGTTAAGTGCCATAACAAATCTGTAAAATTCAGTTGTCATTTCTTCAAACCTAGATCTTCCTCCTAATCCACCTGCGTTATTAACAAGAACATCTATTCTACCGTACTTTTCGCCAATTTTGGTGATATTTGCAGTTACTTCATCTTCTTTTGTGACGTCAAACCCGTAATATTCAGCAGTGATGCCTTCTGCTGCAAGCTCTTTTACTCTTTTAGCTCCTGCGTCATCTTCGATACCGTTTAATACTATTGTGTATCCGTCTTTACCCAATCTTTTTGCTACAGCGAAACCAATTCCACCTGTAGCTCCTGTAATTACTGCTATTCTTTCTTTTGTACTACTCATATTCTTTAAATTTATTTTTAATTGTTCTTATTACGTTTTATTTTTTTCCCAATGGTGCAATTTTTGGGCATAATATCCAAACACTTGCCATAGTAATTATAGCTAATGCTGCACCAATAATGAATGCAGGCGTATAATTACCTCCTGAAGTAAGCCAAGGGACTAATGCTGTCAAGCCAAATGCTCCTAACTTAGCTGCCATTCCCGCAAATCCTGATAGCGTGCCTACTGTTTTACCACCAAATAAATCACTAGGCAAAGTTTGAACATTTCCAATTGCTGTTTGGAAGCCAAACAAAATAACTGCCATTAATATCACCGCAGTTTCAGGCCCTCCTGGATCTGCCATCGCCAGTAAGGTTGGTAACATAATCAAACATCCAAGAGTGATTACGAACTTACGTGTTTTGTTTACCGTCCAACCTGCTTTAATACGGTTCTGAGCTAGTAGCCCTCCAAACCAGGCTCCAACCATTGCCCCAACATAAGGTACCCAAGCATAAAACCCAATGGACTTCACATCCATTCCATAAACTTCATTTAAGTATATTGGTATCCAAAAAATAAATAACCACCAAATAGGGTCAAGTGCTGCTGATGCTATAATTACACCCCAACTCTCTTTGTGCCTTAACATCTTACCTGTTTCCGGATTGTAACCTTCATCAAATTCTCCATCTCCATCCTCATCTTGGTTCTTCTGTCCCGTTAAGATATAACTTCGTTCTTCATCTGTTATCCAAGGGTGCTTTGAAGGTGGAGATTTTACTAAAATCCACCATGGAATAAGCCATAATAAGCCCGTTATACCAACCAATATGAAAATGTATTGCCAATTAAAATAGACAGATAATAACCCAATTGCAGGAAAGGCAACGATTCCTCCAATAGCCGCACCTGAATTAAAAAGACCTTGTGCAAATGCCCGTTCCTTAGTTGGAAACCATTCTGCATTTCCTTTTGCTGCTCCGGGCCAGTTTCCAGCTTCTGACACCCCTAAAAGAGAACGAAAAATGCTTAGGCTAACCACTCCCTTTGCAAAAGCATGCATTGCGGTTGCAATTGACCAAAACCCAATCGATAATGTGAATCCTATCCTTGTTCCAAGCTTGTCAAAAATTTTCCCAAAAATGGCTTGACCAAATGCATATGAAAATATAAATAACGTAGAGATAAGTGCATAAATTTCTTTTCGTTCATCAGGTGTCTTGTCTGGATATAAATCCTTCGCAATATCCGGCCATAGAACAGGTAGTGCCTGTCTATCAATGTAGTTAATTACCGTTGCTAATGCTATCAAACCAATTACCCACCAACGTAAACCTTTTATTTTCATAATTTATAGTTATAGTTTATAATATTTATATAGAAGTAATGCCAGAGTGTATTAATGCTTTAGATAGACGTAATTATAACAATGTAGAATGTCGTATAAATACGGCATCAACCAAATTGAGTCGCACATTCTTTTTTTAATTTATTTTGTAATTTAAAAAACAAAGGCATGGCTTTTTATTTTTCAATTGGATTTTGTTTTATTCTATTTTATTAATATACTCATACAGTACATTAAAATGATTTTTCATTTTTTGTTGAGCCAAATCAGGATTTTGATTTTTTATAGCTTCGTATATTTCAAGATGCTCTTCAATTCTTCCGCTATCAAGTGGTGCATCACAAACATGATATTTTTCAAAATCCATAATTATTTGTGGTGTTATGGTTAACATAAACATATTCATAGTAGCATTACCACTTGCTCTGGCAATGGCTAAATGAAACAATAAATCTTCTTGTACAGCATCTTTACCAGATAACACCTTTTCTTCATAGGCATCTAAAGCTGCCTTAATCATTTTCAAATCATCTTCAGAACGTCTTACTGCTGCACATTTTACGGTTTTTAACTCTAATACAATTCTAGTTTCTACTAATGATTTAAAACTTTGGGTATCTAATCTTAAAATATCATCTATCATTCCATTCATGGCTACCACACCAATATTGGCAACAAATGTTCCACTCTGTGGAATTGATTTTAACAAACCATAGAATTCAAGCTTTTGAATAGCATCACGAACATTGCCTCTAGTAACACCAAATTTTTCCGACAGCATTCTTTCTGACGGCAGCTTATCACCTGGTTCAAGATTTTTATAATTTATTAATTCTTTAATCTTACTGATTATTGAATTTTGTATTTCTTTACTATCACTTATCGTAAGTACCTCTAATTTCATGTGTTAAAAATTAATATTCATAATAGTTACCTCTTGTAACCTCTATACAATAATACTTCTAATTATTATTTTTTTTCCATTTATAGTTAACCTTATAACTTATTTATTGGTTAACCAAATATTATTATTAATGTTTCACTTCCAAGTTATAGTACTTTACGGTCGCAAAAGCACCATCATCTTTAGTTACTAAATAATTACCTGCCTTAAAATAATTTTCAAAAACATTCCATTTTTGAATATGAATGTCATCATAAACTATAGATTCACTGTCATTCAAAATCACTTCCATTCTACCTGCTTCAACTTTAACTTCTAAAGTAAATGGATCGAACCCAACGTACTTTACAAAAGTATGCCCATCATCATCTCCCCAAGCATCAGTACGCAATATTTCAGTAGCTGAAGCATTTAAATCTTTTAAAACTTTGGTCTTCACTCTCACGTAACCATAAGTCCAATAAATCTTTAAAATAGGAGGTGCATTGTTGTCATTTTCTCCAATTAAATCTCGTTGCGCATCGGTTAATCTACCATGAATTTGCATAATAATAGTTCTATGGTACTTATCATCACTATCTTTTGATACAGATCCCATTTGCAATTTCCCTTTCATATTTCCTCCTTGAGAAAACGTCCAATTTGTTTTTCCACCATCGCTTGGGTTCATTAATTCTCTTAACTCTGTTCTAGAATACGATGAGTTAGCTGTTGAAGCTCCAGGATATGTGTAAAACATTAGCGCTCCATTTATAGAATCATTAAAGAAAAATGGTTTTAATGTTTCATTGGTTGCATAATTTAAAATTTCTGGTGGCTTAACTTCTGTGGGGTTACCTATGGGTAATGTAACTTTCCAATGACTTAAGTCTATGTTGGGCAATTTATAATTAACTACTTCTTCAATTACTTCTTGCTCTTCTTCTTGATTACCATTTTCTTCTTCTGAAGTATTGATTGAGCAACCAAACACAACGCAAAACGTAACTACTCCTAAAAATAATCTTCTTACAGCTTCTATGTTTAATTTATCCTTTATCAACTTAAAAATATTTAATGACTAACTTCTAATTCGTAAAACCTCACTTTTGAAAACGACCCTTTATCTCTTGACTGAAAATAGTTTCCTGCTTTAAAATAGTTTTCAAAAATACCCCATCTTCTCATGTGAATACTTTCGTAAACTTTGTACTCATTACCATTTAGTATAACAACCATTTTACCTTCTGAAACCTGTACTTCCAAAGTGAATTTTCTAAACCCTACTTCTTGTTCAAAATTAAAACCTTCGTCATCATCCCAAGCATCTTCATGCAGCAATTCTTCATCACTTGCATTTAAATTCTTGATTAACTTGGTCTTCACTCTTATTTTACCTTTATCCCAATAAATTTTTAAAATAGGCGGCGCATTATTATCGTCTTCTCCTATTAAATCACGTTGTTTATTAGTTAATCTGCCATGAATTTGCATAATAATGGTTCTATGATATTTACCATCTTCAGCTTTAGTTGTTTCTTCCATAGCTATTTTACCTTTCATATAAGCACCATCTGCGAAAGTCCAATTCGTATTATTATCACCAGGCACCATTTGCTCTCTTAATTCCGACCTTGTATACTTTGTGTTTTTAGTTTTAGAATTGGTAGGCATTGCATGAAACACAATAGCACCTTTAGTTGAATCTATATACATATAAGGTTTTGCTATTTCATTATTAGCAAAATCTAGAATCTCCGGTGGACTAATTTCATAAGGTTTACCCTCATCATTTGTAACAGGTAACGTTACTTTCCAATGGCTTAAATCAATTTCGGGTAATTTGTATTTTTTCTTTTTTTTCTTCCTTTTCTTCTTTTCAATTTTAACACCCGATTCTGAAACACTTCCCTTCTGAGTTTGACAGAAAGCGTTGGCAGATAGAAATGCTATTATTAAAATGCTTATTATCTCTTTTCGGAAGTGTTTCATTTTTTATTTAATTTATTATTCTGGATTATTTAATATTAAAACCCAGGAGTAATGATATCAATATTATCAATAAATACTTCATTACTGCTATCAACAGCGTTTAATGCTCTAACATATATTACAGCAATGTTTGCTGAAGCTTCAAAAGTAAATGTTGTTGTAGTAAAAGTATCATTAGAACTTGAGGATTTAGAACTATTAAAATCGTTTGTAATGTCAAAATAAGCATCGGCATTATCTAGAATACCTACTTCAGTTGTTATTTCGTTATTCAAAATATATACTTCCGTATTAATTCCTTCAGCTTCAGAACGCGTATCAATAGTAAATGTATACTCTACACCTGGCTCAACTGCTACCACTTGGTACAATCGACGACAACTATTACTTAGCTTTACTCCTCTACCACCACCAGCATTAGGTCCAAATTTGTTACCATCACTTGTAGAACCTGGTTGTTCATTAGTACAGTATGTTGCATCGATATAAGCATTTAAATCAGAATTATACCAAATGGCTCTATATGGACTATCTATCTCTCCTAAAACATCGTCTACTACAGTAGAGTTAGGCGTCATATCCCAAGCATCAGCATTATCACCTGTATTAGATGTGTGATCATTACCCGTGCTATTTAATACAATAGCTTTAAATGTAGCCTCAATACCTCCAACAGGAACCGGTTTAGTAACACTTCTTGATACACCAGCATTATTTGTAGTTGTTAACATTACATCATAAGTTCCAGCTACAGCATATGTATAAGTTGGGTTAACCTCTGTTGAAGTGTTTCCATCCCCGAAATCCCAGCTATGTGATACTGCTAAAATTGAAGCGTCTGTAAAAGTTACTGTTAAAGAAGACACCTCAAACGTAAAGTCTGGAACTGTAGATAGAATTAAGCCTTCTATATTCTTGGAAACAGAAACTTGAACTCCTAAATAATTAGTTGCTGTAAGTTTTGCTTCAAAAGTCTCAGCAGTTTTGTAGGCATGCACGGGACTAAAATCTGGGTCATCTTCCGTATCCTCTATATTCCACTCAACGGATTCACCATCACCAAAATCCCAAACTAATGATTGAGCACCTGAAGTTAGATTCTCGAAAGTTACTTCTGAATCAATTGCGCTAAAGTTAAAATCAACAAAAATAGGCGCTACATCTACAGAAGAAGTCGCTTCTAAGCCATCTGAACTTACAGTGGTTAATGTAACTGTATATAATCCACCTGTTGAATACGCGTAATCTGGATTTGCTTCTGTTGAGGTATTACCATCTCCAAAATCCCATAGATACGACACAGCATCTGTGGAGTAACTTCTGAATACGATTTTTAAATTGTCATCAGCACTTGTAGTGGTTGTAAATAGCGTGTTAGGTTGTATGTTGTTTATATTTCCTGTTGGCGGAACGAACTCTTCATAACCACTATCATAACATGATATGAGGCCAAAAAACATAGACAGTAGTAAAAGAACACCTATGTTGTATTTTTTAATTGTTTTACAAATCATAATATTATATTTTAAAATCTTATTTATTGTTTAACTAAAATCTGAAAGAAATCCAATCTGCTTTCATCTCCTGAGTTGGTTACAAATATAATAACCGATTCGTTTTCACCAGCTTCAAAAGAAAGGGCGTGTTGTCTAAATATATTGTCAACTCTATCAATATTGTTATCGGTTCTAGAAGCAATAATATTGTCTTCCAATAAAGATTCAGTATAATTAGATGTTGTTGGCTTCAAAATTGAAACGGTAAGGTCTGCAAATTGGGTAACTTCAAAAGCTGAATAATAGGTTAAAACATATTCCGCCCCAGGAGTAACTTCAATTTCTTGGTAAGCTACTCTAGCACCACCCGCAGGGAATTTAGCCGCTTTTACACCGTCTGGCAAATCTGCTCCTTCCCCAGGACTAGTATCGGTATTAATCTGAATTACTGTAGTTCCACCCCCTAGCGGACTCCATGCCGTGTTACTTGGTACTCTCCAAGAATCTCTACCGTCTCCTGTTCCATCAGGCAAACTATTAGCTTCAAAGCTTGGTTCTCCAATTTCAGGAACTGGAATAGTTGGTATTGCTTCAGTAATGGTAATATTCTCATCAATAGCATTACTCCAACCATTATTATCGGTTACTGTTAATGCAATTTTATAGGTGCCTGGTCCTGGGAAAGCAACAATTACATTTTGATCGTTAATGGTGCCTACAGGCAAATTAGAAATCTGATTTTCTAAATCTGCAATACTTGCAAGAGTCTCTTCTGGTACTGCATCTTTCGTAGCTTGCAAAGCAATTTCTAAAGCATCAATCTCAGCTAAAATAGCATTTCTTTTAGCTTGATCCGTTTCGCATGGTAACTTTAATTCAAGTTCTTCGATATCCTCTTCTAAAGCTATAACATCAGCATTTAATGCCTCAATAGAAGCAACTAGAACTATTCGCTGGCTATTAATGTATTCTATATCGCTAACAGGTATTTCCTCTGTGTCATTAATTATTTCTGCAAAAGACCACTCATACTGCGTACCATTTACAGATAAGTTAGTGCCTGCCTCAAAATAAATTTCGTAATCGGCAAATATTAATGCTTCGTCACAGGTAAACTGAGATGTTGTAATCTCATTAAAGTTAAATGATGGTGTTGGCCCTGTAAGATCAACTATGTCCCCTACATCTGGTAAATCATCACTTAAACATGAACTTAAGAAAACAAAGATTCCTAAAGCTATATATTTTAAATTAAACAAATATTTTTTCATTGTTATGCAATTTTAATTTTAGTATCCGTTATTTTGTTTATAAACACCAGGTAAATTATCTAGTTCTCTTTGTGGAATAGGAAGATAAATTTTATCACTTGTATACAAAAAACCATTAGCATTTGAATGAGCGCCAAGAATATTATCAGCCTCATTAAATCTTATTAAATCGTATAAGCGTTGATTTTCAAATGTAAATTCCACTCTGCGTTCTTCTAGTAATTGTTGTTTTGTTAAATTAACAACTTCTTCTAAGCCTGCTCTAAGTCTTACTTGATTAAATGCATCAATTGCTCTGGTATCGGTAGTAGAATCTCCACCAGCCAAAATGGCTTCTGCATATAATAAGAGTACATCTGCATATCTTAAAACAATCCAATCATTTCCGTTAGCTTCACCAGAAGATGGATATTTAGAATTAAATGTATCATTTAAAAGATCATCAGCAATAACTGTGATGCTTCTAAAAGTACCATCAAACCTAACTGGTTGTAGTTCTGGATTCATTACCGATAATAAATCTAAGGTAGCCACATTTACACCATTAGATGGTCCACTGGCTGTCATGGCATTACTAAAGCCTTCTGCATCAGTTTCAACTTGATCGTCTAAACCACTCTGACTACTTACTACATTATCAGTGTTAATTGCTTCATAAGATATAGAAAAAATAATTTCTTCATGAAGTTCAAGTCCTTCATTATTAGAAAAGGTACCATCCAATCGGAAATTATCAGATGAAAATTCACCAGTAAATTCATTACCAAAAATCTTAGCAAAGGTAATGGCTTGATTTGCTCGATATTCTTCAGTTGTTAAAATATTTACCGTAGGATTTGTTGGATCAGCATCGAATAAGAAATTTTCTGAATCTTCCCTATCAATAGTCAATAAATCATAACCAAAAGAAGCCTTGTTCTCTATTACAGAAGCCAATAACAATTCAGCCTCAGGATAATTAGGATTTGGCTGACTTAAAAAAGCTTTAGCTAATAAACAAATAGCTGCACCTTCTGAAGGCCGATACCTATTTTGAGCAGCTCCGTTTAAAAAGGCTATTGAAGTTCTAAAATCCTCAATGATTTTCTGGTAAACTTCTGATGGTGGTAATTGTGGATAATTTGATGCTTCATCAGAATTAATATCAATTACTTTATCTAAATATGGGATATTCTGATAGGCTCTTACCAAATTGAAATGACATAAAGCTCTAAAAAAATAGGCTTCCCCAATAGTATATTGATATTCTTCTGACGCTAAAAAGCGATTATCTATAATACTATTTGCTCTAAAAATCGTAGCATAATTATTAGACCAATACGTGGCTGCATCACCATTGTTAGCATCCATATTATAAGAATCAATATCGGGATAGACTCCGTTTTGTGCATTCGCTCTACTGTTATCTGATCTTAACTCAATTAACAAAAATTCGTTTGCTGGAATTTTTTGATAACTGTCCATAACACCAACCGCTAATAACTCAAATCCATCAGCGGTTTGCAGTAATTCCTCAAGAGAAAATGCATTTGGATTATTTAAATCTAACTCTTCTTCACAACTAGTAAAAAAAGCTATCATAATAAGGCATACTTTTATATATTTAAATGTTTTTTTCATGATTGATTAAAATTGAAAGTTAATACCAGCAGATATAGTTCTTACCACAGGTCCATCTCCTCTTTGATAACCTGCTGTTAAAGGTGTATTTGCGTTACTAGATGTTTGTCCTGCAGCTTCAGGATTAAATCCTTGATACCCTTTGGCTGTTTTGTATAATAAATTATTTGCTGTTAAGTACAGCCTCATTCTATTAAAGTTTAGCTTAGTAGTTAATGATTCTGGCATAGTGTAACCAATAGTAATATTTCTTAATGTAATAAAAGAAGCATCTTGTATTTGTGCACTAGTAAATCTTCTGGGTACTACTTTATCTCGTTCTACTTCAGGCAATGCGGTAGCTTGCACAGCCCCTTCACTTGCAAAAAGTAATTGATCTAAATCCGCTACTCTTACTTCCCCACCATGAGACCCTTGTAATTGAAAAGAAAAATCCAAATTTTTAAAAGTAAAATCAGAAATGAATCCCCATTCAAAATCAGGATATGGACTACCTAACTCGGTTCTATCATCTGCATCAATAATACCATCTCCATTTAAATCTTTTACGTAAACTTCTGCAAAATCGTTGTTAAATCTATTGAATGGGTTATCGATAAAATCGATATCAATTTCTCTGTCAAAAACATAACCGTAGAAAGATGTTATGGGAGATCCTATTCTGGCAACAAACTCTGTTGGTCTACTTTCTTGATCTATCCTAGATATTATTTGTTCATTCCCTCCTAAATCCAACACTTCATTTCTATTTAAGCTAAACTGCCCAGAAGCTCTCCAGCTAAAATTTTCATTACTCCAAATTCTAGAACTTAGAGCAAGTTCAAGCCCTTGATTTCTAACTTTTCCAATATTTTGCAAGAAAGTATCCACTCCATAAGCTGCGGATACTGGCGCAGAAAGTATTAAATCTTCACTTGTTCGTGTATAGTAATCGGCTGTTAAACTAAATAGATTTCTTCCGAAAGTTATATCTAAACCAGGATTAAACTCTACTAGTTTCTCCCAACCTAAATTTGAATTAGCTAAAGCTGTATTTTTAACACCTGTTTGTCCATTAGCACTAACTATGGCGTATGTTTCTTCAAATCTATATAAAGAATCGAATATGTTATTCGAGATTTGATTAGAGCCTGAAATACCATAACTAGCTCTTAGCTTAAGAAAAGTAACAACATCACTTGACACTAAAAAGTCTTCACTAGACACATTCCAACCTACAGATACCGCTGGGAAAAATCCATATCTGGTATTTGAACCAAATCTGGTACTACCATCAGTACGTGCAGAAATTTGGAATAAATACTTCTCATCATAATTATAATCCAATCTACCAAAATATGAAACTAATTTGTCTGAGCCATTTTGTGTAAATGTTGTCCCTTCGTCTGCTAGTGCAATGTTTTCATTAAAATCATTTGAATACACACCAAAGGCTTCTGATTCTTGTCTATAAAAGTCTCTATTTGTGAATTCGAAACCTAAAATTGTATTAAAATTGTGTTTGCCAAAATCTCTCTTATATCGTAAAACAGATTCAATCACATACTGATTTACCTCATCTCTTCTTTCTAAACGGAACGCTTCATCACCAAATGATACGATATTCTCATTTCCGAGAACAAAATCCGCATCGTTGTTTTTAGTATGTCTGAAAACACCTGAAATAGTTTGTTTAAAGTTAAGACCTTTAGCTAATTTATAATCTACATACATTGATGCATTTAAACTAAACCTTCTTTTAATCCTAGATCTTTCTAAATAAGGCACTAACGGTCCTACATTTCTAGTAAGACCTAATGTTAGCTGTCCTGGAAGACCTTGTTGAGTATTAATTACTGGAAGGCCTGTGTTAGGATCTATAAGAAGTCCTCTAGGATTGTCCTGTCCTTGAAAGAAAACTCTATCAAAAAGTCGTGAAAACCCATAACTACCAACCTCTAAATTTTCGTACTGAGTACCCGCAGTACTAAGTTCTCCACCTGCATCTCTATAAGCATTAAAAATATCTAATTGATCTTGATTTAGATATGTTGGTATGGCGCCATACTGTCTTAAAGCATCAGTAAATCTTGCAGGTAATCTATCCTGATCATTATAACTGGCACGCAAGTTAACCCCAACCTTAATCTTTCCATTCTTAGATTTAGTATCTATTTTTAGATTTGCATTGTATTTTTTAAATTTATCTGCCAAAGCTATACCTTCATCCTCAAGATAAGCGACTGATGCAGAGTACTTTGTAAGCTCCGACCCTCCTCTTGCACCAAATGAATGGCTAGTTATAGTACCTCCAGGCAAAATTTCATCTTGCAAGTCTATCTCACCTCCACTTAAAGAAGATAAATAATCCCAAGCCGCTAACTCAGCATAAGCTTGATCATACCTAGTATTAACCCTCTCAAAATTCACAGGATCCACAATACCATCAACAGCAGCCTGCAAACCATTTAACCGAGTTCGCTCTTCAGCAACAGAAAATGTAAAATTTTTATTATCGGTTGCAAATTTGTAACCTGTAAATGTATTATAAGAGAACTTTGTTTTTCCTTCAACACCCTGTTTGAGTGTTACCATAATCACACCGTTTGCACCACGTGAACCATATATAGCCACTGACGATGCATCTTTTAATACACTTATGGATTCTATATTATTGTTATCAATAGAAGATAAAATATCAGCATCTGTACCCAACACAACTCCATCTACAACAATTAAAGGCGAAGAAGAACCTGTAATTGAACCAGGGCCTCTAAGCGTTATCTTTGGGTCACCTCCTGCTTCTGAGGCTACTGTTTGTATCCTTAAACCTGCAATTCTACCTTGAAGCGCGTCTTCTACACGAGCTACAGATACATCTTGAATTTCTTTAGCGTCTATTTTTGTTAAAGCACTAGTTACATTCTTTTGTTTTTGATCTCCATAACCAATAACGACAACCTCATCAAGTTGAGCCACATCTTCTGCTAACGAAATGTTGATTGTTGTTTGGTCTCCTACAATTATGGTTTGAGTGGTATATCCTAAATACGAAAATTGTAATACAACGCCTTTTTTGGATTTTATTTCATACTTGCCATCAAAATCGGTTGTAGTTCCATTAGATGTTCCTACAACAATTACGTTTGCTCCAGGTATGGGAATACCATCGGATGCAGAAGTAACAGTACCTTTTAAAACAGTTCCGTTTTGTGCAATTAACACAATATTGAAAAACAATACTGCAATTAAAGTTAGCTTATTTTTTAAATTCATTATTAGTTTTTTTGAGCGTTACACATCGAGTTAGTCTTTATTATTGCGGCAAAACCAGATTGGTTTACCAGATTGGTTTCCCAAATATATGCCAATTTTTTGTTAAAACAAATTAATTCTGTTTATTAGCAAGTTTATTCCATAAAATCTTCACGGATTGGGCTAAATACATCAATTAATTTTCCTGCTTTTCTACAAATGGCACCATGCATTACGTGTGGTGGAATATAAAATGCATCACCAGCTTTCATCATTTTGGTTTCATCGCCAATAGTTAACTCAAACTCACCACTTACTACATAGGTAACTTGCGAATGATAATGCTCGTGCATTGGACCAACACCTCCTTCTGCAAAATTGACATCCACTAGCATGATTTTATCATCATAGCCCATTATTTTTCTTTGAACACCATCTCCAACGGTTTCCCATTCAATTTCATCTCCTATTAAAAATTCTTTACTTGCTCCAAATGTTTTCATTTTGATTTCGTTTTAATTTATAGTTATATAAGTATATGGCCCTAACCATTTATATTCTTCATTCCCTATTTCTAAGATATGCTCTCTTTTATTTGATGTACCATTATTAGCTAAAAGCAACATCTTTATTTTACCTTTTGCATCTTCAATTTTAACTGCCGTATAATTTTCGCCATTATAAGCCACTTTTAAACTTGAAACACTACTATAGGCATTTACTGCAGATTCTGATACTGGACTATAATTTCCATGTGATTCAATTACAGACGCAAATATTGTGCTTTTAGCATGCCTTCTAATTATAAAAGCAGGTTCTGGTCTTAAATTAAACTCTGGGTCTTTTGCTCCTATTCTTGCTAAAATTAAATTATCCGTAGCATCGGATGTTGTTGTTATGGTATAAAACTTACCATGGTTTAACCATGAAAATTTTGCATTATCTGATAACGGCTTACCTTCAGCTTCTTTCCATAAATGTTGATACCCGAATGACTTACCTAAAGGCTTCAACTCTGAAGGTACTGTGTATTGGAAATCGGTTTTCATAATTTGCCCAAAATAATAGTATGGAAAATCGTACTGGTTTTCACTTTCAGAATTTACATTCATTATATCTACTACAAAAGGTTTTTCAAAATCTTCATCATTAATTATTGCAAACGTTCTATGCAATTCTGTGCCTGGATAAGCATTAGCTTCTTTTGCGCTTACTATTTGAACATGTGGATTCGTATCATCATAAAAATACAATTCGGAATGGTATTTACTTCCAACTTCGTATTTTCCTCCAAAATGGCTTACCTCATTTTGTGTTATTGTATTATGCGCTATGGTCTGTTTTGCCCATGTTTTATTTTCTTTTAAATAATTACCGCCACCTTTTTGTTCTATATTAACAAATCGAGCCAGTCCGTAGTCTTGAATAACCTCTTCTCCATCTTCATATAAAGAAAATGATAATTTATCATAATGACCATGACTAGATCCTTGTGCTGCATATTTAAAAACTAATTCAATTTCTTCATTTCGCAACACAGCAACACCACCTTGTTTTCCATTGGGCCCATCAGAAAGGTTAATAGATTTTTTATTGAAAGGTTCTGCTTTACCATTTTTAATACCAAGCGCTACTGCCAGACCAGAATCGTCTAATAAAACGCGATCTTGTGCAGATGCAATGGATAACAAACCTGGATCGTGCGTACCAAAATGATACGAAATATCCACTGCTGTAACTAAAGCACTTGTGTAGTAAGACATTCCTTTTTGACCATCGTTAAGCGGGAAAAAATCGCCATCTGCATCAGATAAATTTAACAAGGCATTAATAGATTTTAGCAATACACCTTCTTTGTATTCAAATATTTTTAATTCTGGTTTTACGTTATGTAATCCTTCTGCAAAAATCAAAAAAGGATACATAGCGTAACGTTGGTAATATGGTCCTTCGTTGTAATAACCATCTGGCGAAAAAGGTTCTTCTATGTTTGCTAAAAACCCAGCTTTACCGTCTTTATTTAAAAAGCCACCATCATCATCTTTAGCGGTTTTATCTAAATCTACACCTTTAATTCCATACAAAGCACGATCAATTAATTCTTGGTCATTCATTACTAAACCAATCATGCCAACAGCTGCATTTCCCCACGTACTATGGTTGTGGACTCTTTGGTAAAATTGAGGACTGTGGATAGAAATATGATCTGCAAATGGTTTAAATAAATTTGTTTCTAGTTTGTTGCGTTCTTCTTCAGATAAATAATTATAAACACAATCATAAGCTTGACTTACGTAAACTAACCAATTAGAATCGTTTAGACTTTGCCAAAATAATTTCCCTCGCGCATACGATCTTGTTTTTGGATGCAATGGTAATGTTTTATACATTTCCTCATATTGCATTAACATGTCTTTTACATATTTTGCATATTTTTCGTCATCTAAAATTTGAAATAACACACCAGCTTTTTGTAACGCTACCATGTTACGTTTATGACGTACATGCGTATATCCACCAGAATAATCTACTGGTATTGGTGTTTCTATTCCCAATGCAATTTCGGCATCAATTTCTTCTTTTGTTTTTGCTAAAGATTTATCAAATATGGGGATGCTCCCCAATTGAGATTTAATTTTTTCAACACCAGATTTTGTTAAAATTAAATTTGGATGATTGGTTTCTGAATTTGAAGCTATATCGCTAACCGAATTATTTTCGTCTTTACAAGATGCAAAACCCAAAATAACAATAGTAAATAAATATGAGATTTTTTTCATTTTTAGTTTTTTAATTTGAATCTGTAAATAAATAATGTTTTCAAATTCGCCATTATTAGTACATCAGTTTCATCTTCAAATTTTCTTCGGTTTTAATTTGTCCAGAATTTATTATTGTGTTTTCTGATTCCACATTATTTTTTGCTCCCCAAAGAATAGATACAAATTGTACAGGGTTATTTTTAAATGTATTTTTAGTAATGTTTACATTTACAATACCTCTATGATTTAATAACAAACCAGTCTTCTCTTTTGCACCACAATTTGTAAATGTGCTGTTAGACACTAGTAGGTTTCCTCCAATTGTAGATTCGTCATAACCACCTCTGTAATAATCAATAACATTGGCCTTTACGCTATTAAAAATACAATTATTTATTGTTAAATATTCTGTATTATAATCGCCCTTATCATTAATTTCTTCCGATAATTCTAACCCATTTTCACAATTAGAAATAGATGTGTTTTCGAAAGTAATTTGTTCTGCAAATGTTTGTTTATAAGCTTTTAAAACATAGTTGAAGTCGCTTATTTCGCATCCTGAAACTGTTAATCCAAAATGATTCGACATGTTTTCTTTTAAACTAGCAAAAGCATAATTTGAATTGTTTCCTTTTAAAATGATATTGTTTAAAGTCAATATGCCTTTAGGATGCATTTCGAAAAGTGGTGTATAGCTGTTACCTGTAAAAATGACTTGAACGGTTTCTTTATCTTTTGATTGAACAGTAATTGTTTTATTAATGACTAAAGCGCTTTCAATTGAATAAACACCTTCGTTTAATTCAATAATATCGCCATTATTAGCTTTATTTATTTTAGTTTGAAAATCTGCTGCTTTATCGACAACATGCGTTATAGGTTCTTTTGCTTCCACTTCATTTGAAAACCAAGTTGCACCGTATTTAGATTTATCTAAAATAGTAGGGTTATCTACATCTGCACTTGTAACGGCACCTATACTATTACTATTTACTCTTGAATTTCCGAATAAATCTTTTGTAATTGTGTTGAAATCGAAACCAATATAAGGGTTAATAGTATCTGAAACTCCTGTTGGAATTATAATATTTTCTGATATTTTTTTCAACTCTAATGAAGCCGATTGAATACCGCCGTCAAAGTCATTAAATGCAACCCCTTTATTATCAATTATGTTACTTTTAAATGTAACACCGTCAGCTTTATCATGTTCAACAACTGGGAATTCATCACCTTTATCATTATAAATGATATTATTGGCAACTGTAGTTCTGATTGGTCTTGCCGAACGAATTTCAGATAAAGGCAAAACATCCTTTTGGGCAATATTTGTGCCCACGCCAAATTGCCAAGGCGACTTACAATTTACGTATGTATTATAAGCAACCACAACGTCCGTTACTTGGTTATATCTATTTAGAGGCGATTTTGGAATGCCATTCATGATAGCTAACGGACTTCTGAAATTTTCACCTATAATATTATAGAAATAGTTATTTACAATCCAATGCCCTGTATTTACAATACGAATACCTCCATAATTTTTATTTTCACCGTCACCAATAAAATAATTCCCATCAATCATAGCATAATTTCCATGTCGTGTGACTACGGAACCTTCACTTTTGTAAAACACATTATTTTTAATTTCGTTGAAATTGGTTTTACTTGAAATTATTTCAACTTCGCCATTACATGCTTCAAACAAGTTATTTGCAATGGTTGTGTTACTTGGACTCATAGACGTGAAACTACTTCCTAACTGAATAGTTTCACCTCTTGCACCACCTTTTCGAGGTCGAGGTCCAAAATGATTATTTACAATTTTATGATAGTTTCTAATGCTTTGATTTCCTTTTAAATCAACCCTAACTGTTGGCCCTCCGTTTGTTTTACCAGCAATATAACAATGATCTAATTGATTGTGTCTTCCATAAAATTGAACCCAAAGATCATCATCATCACGTTGTAATTTATTAAAATCTATAATGACGCAATTTGTAACTCGACAGTTATTTGCTACGCTATCTTCATCTATTCTGAAAGCTATTACATTTTTTGATGGTGAATATCCATTTCTAAAATGTAAGCCACTAACTACTAAATATTCGCCGCCAAAAGCTAAGTTTGAAACACCTTCAATAAAAACTTCACCTTCAGTTTCGGCTCTTAAAATTATTGGATTACCCTTTGTGCCTAGAGCTATAAATTTAATTTCTACATCTTTCCAGACACCATTGCTTAAAACAATTTCGTCTCCAGGTTTTGCACTTTTAATAGCTTCATATAATTCTTGATTAGTTTTAACAAGACCTATTGAACTTTTGTTAGCTTCTGCACAAGAGAAACATAAAACAAACACAGCTAAAATGTAAAAATAAATTTTCATACTAAGGTTTTAATAATAAATGATACAATGAACTCATTTAAACTTTTTCAATTAGCTAAAAAGTTTAAATGAGTTCAATATAAAAAAAGCCTCTTAAAATTTAAAAGGCTTTTTTTTATAATGAGTTGTGCTTATTGAACAACTACTTTTTTAATTGCGCTTCCTCCATCAGCATTTATTTTCATAAAATAAACACCTTTTACTAGATTAGAAACATTTACACGGTTATTTGTTAATTCTGAAGATAGTACTTTTGCTCCAAGAACATTATACATATCTACTGAAGACACTTTTATGTTTTTTGATTGAATATTTATAAAAT
>NZ_CAXBLF010000061.1:0-18009 GCF_963976535.1 uncultured Algibacter sp.
GCATTTCGACTGCGCTCAATGTGACACTTTTATATTTTTGTCATGTACTAAAATGACATAGACATTTAAGATGCTCAAAGAGAGAAAAGAATACAACGTCAAACTTAAACCTTATATAAACGATGTTTTAGTATTTGCGGAAAAAGATACAAATGCTATTACCAAGTTACCATTTTTTGCAGATGGTTTATGGAACTGGAAGAAATACAAAGATGTGCCAAGAGATTTTCTACCCTTAGAAATACAAAAAACATTAAACTTACTATCTTTTATAAATGTAAAGATATGAGCCTAAGCCGATAGGGTAACGCCCAACTTCTTGACACTATTACTATATAAATTTTGTAACACCAACAGATTTTAGATATCCGTTTTTAGGGGAGTAATTTATCATTTACTTATAAATAGCAAAAAGCAATTAGAAAACTCTAATTGCTTTTTGCATTATAATGATATAGGCAAATTAGTATTTACAGATTTATAAACAACATCTTGAACGCTATAAAATCACAATTTTACTCAATAATTATTTTCTTGTTAATAAATCCGTTTTCTGTAAATAATTTAACAATATAAGCTCCTGTTTTTACACCAAAAGAGACAGATTCATTATTTGAAGAGTTCAATTCTAAATCTTTAACTTTTTGCCCTAAAATATTGAATAACTTAATATCAGAAATATAGATACCTTTTTTATTAACTATTTTTAATTCAGATGATTTTGTATCATAATAGACTAAAACATTGCTTATTGCTTCATTAACCTCATCAGTACTTAATTGTACATTATTCTGAAAAACAAGTGAGAACCGTTCATTATATGTTCCTGGGTCTAAAAATAAATCAAAAGAATTATTATTAATATTATAGGTTTCGCCTGTTAAACCATCTTTAATAAAAAGTAACATATTGTCACTATTTTCAATAATGTCTAGTTCAATTTTTATAATACCGGCTTCTTTTACTACTAATCCTAAATAAAATTCTTGAGTTTCATCAAATCTATCAACACCTTGGATTACAAATTTGCTATCATTAAAAAACCAATACATATCTTCCTCACTCACATCGGCCATAAAGGCATCATATCCCATATCAAAATTAGGCGAAGCATTTTTATTAACACCTAAAACTATCTGTCTATGATACCCTTTAGGAGACCTATATTTTAGTTTAATTCGAGGTGTATTATCTCGATTAGAAGCACTATTTTTTCCTTTTATATTTGATGATTTCATAAACATGGATGTTGAGCCATCCTCAGTTGCAAAAACACGTTGGCTATTATTAAAAACAATATCACCTCCATCTACTGTTATCAAAGGTGTTCCGTTATCATTATCAAAACCATCGATTAATGTCGATACGAAGAATCCTTGATTTACTGGAATATATTGCCCTGGCACTTTTGTTCCAGAAGTTAAATTATTATTTATTCTAGCATCATTTGAAATGGCTACAGCTCCGCCAGTTAAATTTCTCGTAGCATAACCTCCAACATACCCCGCTAAATTATGGGTGTTTTGTTCACCAAAATGATCCCAAAAATATAAAGCACCATTAAATATGGTTCCGGTTGCATTATTTCCGCCATCGGCAATACTCATATTATCCAAAATAAATTCTTCGGCATCTATTGCAGAAGGATATGGATTTCCTATCAATCGCTCCACCTCACCTGAAGACTTATCTAATGCTAAGGTAATATCGCCGTTATTAGGTAATCCTTGAAATACATAATTTTGTAAGGTCGAAATTGGCACAGAACCCGCTGGTCCTTTCATAGTAAAACCTTCTCCTGCCGCTAAAGAAGTGGTTTCATCAATCTTTGCCCAAGCGTAATAATCGTTAGCTGTACCATAAAATTTATACGTCCAATATGTACTGATTGTTTTTGCAAAACCTGGCGGTGGTACAGTTCCGCTTCCATCAGGAGATGTATTATATAATAGACTCTGGTAAAATGCAGATAAGGTTCCGTCATTTAATACATCTCTTATCGAATAATTAATATTTGTAGAGGAAATTCCTGTTCCTCTGGTGGCTTTATTACCGCTTGCGAGACCTACTGATGAAGACCAATAATTATAATTATAGCCATTGGCGGTACCCTGCTGGTCTCTTTCAATAAATCCTCCACTATCAGCATCAAGAATACTTCCTTCTTGTTGAATTAATTGAGATTCGCCAACTAAATCAATAATACCATCCAATTCTAAATAATGCGAAATAGTTAAGCCTTGTCCTGAATTTGTTTCATCTTGAAACCCTGCAGGGTCTGCTATTGTAATGATTCCATCAGTTTGTATTAATCCCAAAAGTGAAATATCTCTATCGCCTGATGCGATGTCATGAGACGTTTCTACAATATTCCAATCAATAATGGTTGTCCCATCTAAACTTAATGAATTGGGTATAATCTGATCTGCACTATTACTCCATGTAGCCGCTGTATCCCAATCCCCATTTGCTGCAGAAATGTATGGTAATGGCGTAGTTTGTGCATCAACAAAAGATTTATCCTTATCTAAATATTTAAGTTTTAAAAAATATCGGTCATCTGTTAAACCTTCAATAGTAGAGCCATAAAATGAATTAAAATCATAATACACTCTTAAACTACTCCAAGGTATTGAGGCTATTTCATTACTAGCCGAAGCTTGAGGTAATATTTTGCCATCAACGTAATCGGTTCCCGCAATATCAAATCGCTCCACTTCTTGATTCATTAAAAAACGTATTTGATCTTGAGAAAGGGCTAAATCCCATACATACACCTCGTCAATTTCACCTAAAAGTGGATTTATAATACTGTGTTTATCAATGTAAAGGGCTCCAACACAAAAATGATTAAAGTTTGGTGAAGGATGCACAACATCTTGCACAGATTTATCAAGAACGCCGTCTACATACAATAATATAGTTCCGCTATCATATACAAATGTTGTTTGATGCCATTTACCGTCATCCACAACCATAATTGAAGTATATTTAGGGGTTACTATATCATCTATAAACACTTCAATATTCCCCGTACTATTTAATCTAATTTGAAGTTTTTCGCCTTTTGCCATTATAGTTCTAACACTAGCATTAGTCGCACATTTAATCCATGCTGAAATTGTAAAATTATCTACATTTAAGTTAAGACTATTCTCACCCACTAAAAAGTCACCTGGAGCTATACTCACAGAATTATTTTCGGTTAATTTTGACGTTTTACCAAATGTAAAATATTTTGTATCATCAAAGTCATACCAAGTTTGAAAATTGACTCCTCCGTCTTCAGATCTAAGCGGAATAACATCTATAATATCTCCATCCGCAAAGTTGGGGCCATCAGATACTATCAAAGCATACTCCTCTATTGATGTTTTTGTAAAACCACTAAAAGCAGCCGAAGGAATAGATATATAAACAGTTTCTACATCTCCGTTTACATCTTCATTAGATTCAACTATTTTCCATTTTCTATCGATACGAGTTAATGAGGTGGTAATACCTGATGCTATGGTAACCATGTTTGTATTAGTTCCTGTAAACGCACCATTATCATTACCCCAAACCAAAAAATCGCCATCTTTTCCAAACTCATTTGTATTAGCGCTATTGGTTGTATAGACACCGCCTAAACCAATGCAAACTTCATTTAAAAGGTTTAAGGTTTTTGATTGTTTTTGATTTAAATCTGAAATAGAATCTTTGCCAATACCCGCTACATGATAATTGTAACCCGAGTTTGCTGAAATATCCCATACAGATGTGTTAAACGAATTAATATAATCTTTCTGAGCTTCGGTTGAAGCTCCTAAAGTAATACCATATTTTATGGCTAAATAAGATTCTACTTTTTGTCTATCAGCATCACTTAAACGTTCAGCAAATGTAAACACCTCTGCTACCCGTCCATTTAAACTTCCTTGTACATCATAATTTCTACCTATCCAATATTCACTTCCCACAATATTAGTAAAGGCAACATCAGATACATTGGAAGTAGTTAAAACATTAGAATTATATAGAATATCTTGTTTAGTTGGTGATACAGCTAAATCATTCCTAACATTAATGATTCCGGCATTAGAATATGAAGAACTAATTTCAGCATCTCCATTATAGCTTCCTCCAGTAGGAATATCTTGATTATAAGACAAGGTCTCATTAGTAAATTCTGAAGAATAATCTCCAAATCCAACCCCAGTCATATCACCCGCACTACCTGAATCTATTCCAGCAAAAATTGTGTTTCTGGAGGATGCGCTTGTCATTGTAGCATCTGGAATCATAACTATAAAAATATCATGGTTGTAAAAGCCACTAATAGGAGAATCACTATTGAACATATATTGCTCTATAGAAGCACCATCATTCTCAAATTTCACAACCGGATTGTAATTAATGTTATCAGCGGCGGCATCCAAATAAGTAGGCTCTTTGCCTGAAACTGTGGTAGCATCTTTGCCATTGGTTCCTAAATCAAACCAATCTGTAAGGCTTGAACCTGATGTTACTATTCCACGTGTAGATTTTAACCACAACTTAAAGTTTGAAGTTATTCCTCCAGGTCCTGGAATATTTTCATTAAACATTTCTGCTGATACCGTAAATGTAAACGTAGTATTGTCTGTATTTCCAATACTTATAACTGCTGATTGTGTTCCCGTTCCAGTCAATGGACCTGTAAAGCTTACATCAAAAACTATTGCTCCATAAGGAACAATGTTTGACCAAGGAATGGGATATGGAGATGTTGTTATAAAATCTCCATTAGAACTTGAAAGCGATGAAATATCCAAATTACAACTCCCTATATTAGCAATTACATATCTCCTAGTTACAGAGGCACCTTCATCTACTATACCAAAGTAAGTCCCATTAACGTCAGAAGTTGTTGTATCTCCATCATAAATGTCTGCGTATGGACTTCCTCCTAAAACATAAATTTCTGGTGAAGAATTCACCTCTAGTGTAAATGTAAAATCTGCTTGGTTTTTTATTTCTATAGTAACTAAAGTACTCGTAGAAGTACAACTCGGGCTAATATTTTCAATTTCAAAATCAAGAAATTTCTTCCCACCACGGCAGCTGGCAGGTTTTATGCTTTTTTTAGGATTATTTGGAGTAATATCAAAATCTGTAGTATTAAATATATCTACATCTTTTATTCTTAAGTTCTTACAATTACCCCCTTCTACGTTTGTAATTCTAAAATCTAAACTATTACCTGCATTAATTGTAATAGTTGATCCTTGGGTTATAACAGATCCACCAATTACTTCAACTTGCATTACCTGAGCATTACTAGTTAAGCCAAATAGCGAAATGATTACAAAAAATGTAATTTGAAAAAGATTGATAGGTAGTACTCTTCTCATATTTTTTAACAATTTGGGGTATTAAATACTTGAGAGACTAACAACCTATTAATAGGTGCTGCGGTAAACATAATAAATTTTATCGTTATTCAGCTAATTTATTCGATTAAATGCAATAAAAAATATATTCTTGTAAGTATAAACATATATTTATCCGAGTTACGAAGCTTATTTGCTACATAAAAAGTTAATAGATGTAACACCTTTTAAAAGATAATACACTAAAATTAAAATGTATTATAAATATTGCTAACTTTATTTTTTTAAAACGGCATATTATTTGTTGCTTATAAACTATGAAAAAAAATATTATTCTATTACTTATTATATGTCCGATATTTGGTTTCGGACAAGCAAAAAAAATATTTAGGCAAGCTACAAGAACCAATAACTTAAGTGAAAAAGTATCATTATTCACTCAAGTTATTGAATTAGAGCCCAAAAACTTAGATGCTTACTTTTATAGAGCAATTGCAAAAAACGACTTAGGTGATTACCGTGGAGCAATTGTTGATTATTCAAAAATTATAGTTGAAGAACCTGATGCCGATACTTATTTTAATAGAGGTAATTCCAGATACAGTTTAAAAGATTTTTCTGGAGCAAAAGAAGATTATGCCAAAGCAGTTATGCTTGATAAAACTTTTATTGATGCCCTTTATAGTTTGGCTTGTGTGAAGCTTGATTTAGAAGAATACGAAAATGCTATTAAAGATTTCACAGCTGTTATTAAACAGGTTCCCGATAATTATAACACATACATACTTAGAGCCTCGGCTTACAAAGCCATGGAACAATTTACAAAGGCGTTAAATGATTATTCTACCGCTATTTTGATTGAACCTAGCTCAAATAATTACTACAATAGAGGTGTTTTTTTAATGGATATTAGATATTACCAAGACGCCAACGTAGATTTAACAAAATCTATAAGACTCAACAAAAACAATGCTTTTGCTCATTTTTATAGAGGTGCTTCAAATCTATTTATTGGCAAATTTAATGATGCTATTTCTGATTTTTCAGAAGCCATAAAATTTGATACTATGGATTTTGATGCGTATTTAGGACTTGCCATAGCACAATTAAAGGTTAATGATACGGTTAATGCCAAATTGAACTTTAATAAAGCGAATGCGATACTTATCCCTAGCAAAAAAGTGTCAACAATTGAGCAATACAATAACACCTATTGGTTTCACAATCAATATTTTTATTTCAATAATGCTATAAATGCATTAGTTAAATTGGAATAATTACCTTCTAAATTTTAAAACCCTCACATATTCATAATTATTTTAATAGTCCAATACAAAATTACCGCTACAAACACGACTATTTATATCCAAAAATATTTATATACAAATCACTATTAATGAGAGCATTAACTTATGAATCATTAGGTAATTATATGAATGCTATAGAAGATTATTCATCAATTATTTTAATTAAACCGAATGCTGAAAATTTTTATAATAGAGGGAAACTTTTGATGGATTTAAAGTTTTATCAAGAAGCAAATAATGATTTTATGACTTCATTATATCTGAATAAAAAAAACGAGTATGCATATTTTTATAAAGGCACATCGAATTTATTTTTAGGTAAATATTTAAAAGCAATTTCTGATTTTTCTCAAGCCGTTAAATTTGACGTTACTGATTTTGATGCTTATTTAGGTCTTGCAATTGCATATAACAAAGTTAATGACCCTAATAATGCGAAACTATATTTTGAAAAAGCAAATGCTATACTAGAAATAGGAGAAGATTTAAAAACTATTGAGCAATATACTGATACGTTCTGGTTTCAGAATCAGTATTATTATTTTAACAATAATATTAATAAGTTGGTTGGGCTATATAATTAGATAATGATAAAGACATGAATCTTTTCAAAAACACTTATTGGTTTTCAACTTCATTTTACACTTATTTTTGAAAATCATCAGCAGTTAGTTAAACTAGTTCACTCAATAAAAAACTACCCTCTAAATTTCATAGGAAGATGTACTACTTTTTTGGTTTCATAGAAGTCTTCTGAAAAATAATCACTTAAATTATAAATTGTTGCGGTTTTATAATCCCGCAGTTCTTCTGATAAATCACCTCCTTTTAAATATAGAATACCATTTTTAAGATCATGATTTTGTTGTTTGGCTATTTTACCTTTTACCCAATGCACAAAAGTAGGCATTGCAGCAACTGCTCTACTTACAATAAAATCATAATTACCGTCAATATCCTCTACTCTACTATGCGATGTTTTCACGTTAGTTAATCCTAAACCAGCAACAACCTCTTCAACCACTTTTAATTTTTTAGCAATACTATCTACTAGATGAAACGAACATTCTGGAAACAAAATAGCTAAAGGGATTCCTGGAAATCCTCCACCAGTACCAACATCAAGAAGTTTACTTCCATCTTTAAAATTTATCACTTTGGCTATACCTAAAGAATGAAGTACATGACGTACATACAACTCATCAATATCCTTTCGAGACACTACATTAATTTTCAAATTCCAATCTTTATATAAGGATTCAAGTTGTTCAAATTTCTGTATTTGGTCTTCCGTAAGGTTAGGAAAGTACTTTAAAATAAGTTGCATTTTTGTTAAATTTTCAACAAAAATATACTTTTTATGTACATATTTTTACAAAAAAACGTTATTACTTCAATTGGTTTATACTTATCTTTGCCACAGGTATGACAAGCAATTTTTATTATTTATCATATTAAAATTAATAAGCATGACAAAACAAGCACTTTCGTTTTCTAGAAAAGACTCCGCAAGGTTTTTTAAAACACTTAACAAACGTGTAAACGACTATTTTAAAGAAAACAACTTAAAGCGTACCGGAAACTGGAAACTATACACAAAAGCTATTGTGATGTTCTCCTTATTAATCGTTCCTGCTGTCTTAATTTTAACCTTAGATTTACCTGCTTGGACGCAAATACTAGGTATGGTAATTGTTGGAATTGGTATGGCTGGTGTTGGTATGAATGTTATGCACGATGCAAACCATGGCTCTTTTTCAAGCAAAAAATGGGTTAACAAATTAATGGGGAGCAGCATATACATTTTAGCTGGCAACGATTACAACTGGAAAGTACAACACAATGTATTACATCATACATACACTAATATTCAAGGGCATGATGAAGACATTGATGCTGGTAGAATTATTAGGTTTTCCAAACACACAAAATGGCTTAAAATCCATAAATATCAAAAATATTACGCTTTCTTTTTATATGGATTATTAACTGCGAATTGGGCTATTACTACCGATTTTATACAAACATACAAATACCTTAAAAGAAAATTGGCTTATGGGAAATTGCCATCTCCTGCTACACAGTGGACTAAATTAATTATTGGCAAAATTGTATATTATTCTTTATGGGTTGTATTACCAATATCACTAGGTTTTGCATGGTGGGAAGTTTTAATTGGATTTATAGTGATGCATTATACAGCAGGAATCATCTTAAGTGTTGTATTTCAGTTAGCACACGTTATGCCTAATACACAAATGCCGTTACCAGATAAGGAAGGAAACATGAAAAACACTTGGGCTATTCATCAATTGTTTACTACATCAAATTTTTCACCAAAAAGTTGGTTAGCAGAATTTTATACTGGCGGATTAAACAGACAGGTAGAACACCATTTATTTGCTAATATTAGCCATGTGCATTATAGTAAAATCGCTAAAATAGTTAAGGAAACTGCCCAAGAATTCAGCTTACCTTATAATGAATACCGTACATTTTGGCAAGCTGTTGCCGAACATTACAATCAATTAAAAATGCTAGGACAAAAACCTAGTTTAGCCTAAAATTACACTTACACTGACCAAACAAACAACCAAAAATGCAATTACTATCTGATAGAATTTTAAACATGGCTACGTCTGCTACTCTAGCAATGGCAGCAAAAGCAAGAGAACTTAGAGGCGAAGGAAAAGATATTATTGGCTTAAGTTTAGGGGAACCGGATTTTAATACTCCTGATTTTATTAAAGAAGCCGCTATACAAGCCATTAATGAAAACTACAACTCCTATTCACCAGTTGATGGGTATGTAGAGCTTAAACAGTCTGTAATTACTAAATTTAAGCGTGATAATGGGTTATCGTATACGCTGCCACAAATTGTAGTATCTACAGGCGCTAAACAATCTTTAGCAAATGTTGCTGCAGTAATGCTTAATAAAGGAGACGAGGTTATTTTACCGTGCCCATATTGGGTAAGTTATTCTGATATAGTAAAGTTAAATGATGGTGTTCCTGTTGAAGTTAAAACCTCAATTGCTACAGATTTTAAAATGACACCAGCGCAGTTGGAAGCAGCTATTACACCAAACACAAAAATGATGTGGTTTAGCTCGCCTTGCAACCCAAGTGGGTCTATTTATAGTAAAGAAGAATTAAGAGGATTGGCAGATGTTTTAGTGAAGCATCCTAATATTTATGTGCTATCTGATGAAATCTATGAGCACATTAACTATGCAGGTGCCCATGCAAGTATGGCACAATTTGAAGATATGTACGACCGTACTATAACTGTTAACGGCGTTTCAAAAGCCTTTGCTATGACGGGGTGGCGTATTGGTTATATTGGTGCCCCTGAAAAGATAGCAAGAGCTTGTAACAAAATGCAAGGTCAAATTACTAGTGGTGCAAACTGTATTGCGCAACGTGCAGTAATTACAGCTTTAAATGCATCACCTTCTCGTGTTCAATTCATGATTGACGAGTTTAAAGTACGTCGTGATTTAATTTTAGATTTATTAAACAATGTTGAAGGCTTTAAAACCAATACTCCAGAAGGTGCTTTTTATGTGTTTCCAAATGTGACACATTACTTTGGAAAAACATTACGAGGTAAAACCATAAATAATGCTACTGATTTTTCGCTGTATTTATTAGAAGAAGCTCTAGTAGCTACTGTTACAGGTGCAGCTTTTGGAAACCCAGATTGTATTAGAATTTCTTACGCTGCTTCGCAAGAACAAATTATTGAAGCTATTAAACGCATAAAAGAGGTTGTGAGTTAGAAATACAAAACAATTATAAATTTTAAGAAAGCCACTAATTAATTTAGTGGCTTTTTTAGTTAATAAATTTTTTCTCTAAGCACCTTACAAAAACTAATTTTGAGAAATAAACAACCATCAGTTTTTGGGATAACGAAGACCTCACAGGTGGGATGTCAAATTTGAAGTATCTAAAATTTAAAATTTCGTTCTCTTTTTTTATCTTCAATAATGAATTTAAAAATGACCTAAAGTCTTTATTTTACTAACTTTTTAGGTTTTTAAACACCGAAAAAGTTTAAAAAACAGACCGAACAATTTTTTATCAATACGCACAAATTTGACACCCCACCTCACAGGTTTTAAAAACCTGTGAGGTCTGAGCAACAAATAAAGCCTAAAGCACTAAAATAAAGCTGTTTATATTCTAAATTTTTGTCATGCACTAAACACACCTTATATAAATTTTGCAAATACTTCTTACAATTTAACTTGATTCTAAACCTTTAAAATTCTAAATTCGCTTATCGTCTGATATAAGTCATTAAAACAAACTCATATCATTAAAGATATACTCAATTACAAAAAAATGAAAATGAAAATCAAAATATACTTCTTTTCAATAATTGGATTATTATTGTTTTCTAATTCATTCTCTCAACAAATACAATTAGATTCACTTGATTTACAAATTCGCCAAATAATAAAAGACTTTGAAATACCCGGACTTTCGATAGGTATTGTTAGGAATGATTCCATAATATTTACCAAAGGATATGGAAACTTGGAAATACATAAAGAAAGAAAAGTTGATGAAAATACAATTTTTGGAATAGGTTCAATTTCTAAATCATTTACAGCTTTAACGTTGGGAATTTTAGTAGATGAGGGGAAAATTGATTGGGATGATAAAGTTAAAGAGTATCTACCCTATTTTGAATTATACGCTCCTTATGTAACAGACAATTTTTCAATTAGAGATTTACTAACCCATAGAAGCGGGCTGAAAGATGTTAGTGGTGGAACACTTTGGTATCATTCAGATTATTCAAGAAAAGAAATAATAAAACGTCTCAAATATTTAGAACCTGTGTCTACCTATAGAGAAAAGCCAGCATATCAAAATGTAATGTATGTTGTTGCTTCAGAAATAGTGAAAACAGTTTCTGGAATATCATGGGATAATTTCCTTAAAGCAAGAGTATTTGATAAGTTAAAAATGAACAACAGCACATCATTATCAATAGAAAGGGAATCCAATAGGAATCTAGCACAACCGCATATTTGGAATGAAGATTACAAAAAAGTTGCAATAATTCAAGAAAAAGGAGATAATCTTGCTCCTGGAGGTTTTATCTATTCATCAGCCGTTGAAATGTCGAGTTACATGAGACTCTTGCTGAATAATGGAGCCATTGGTAATGATACCATTGTAAGTCCGAAAATAATTAATGAAATTTTTAAACCTCAAATTATTTATCCTATAGGTGGTACTCCGTTTTACAATGAATTCACGTCTTATGGATTTGGCTGGTGGCTAACGCCAAAAAATGGACATAAGATAATTGAACATAGTGGAGGTATTGATGGCATGTCTGCTAACCTTGTTATGATAAAAGATATGAATTTAGGTTTTGTAATACTTACCAATGCCTCAAAAGAGCCTGCCGCATTTTTATTGACTGCTAAAATATTAGAGAAGCTTTTCAATGATAAGTCATATAACATATATTCTAGGGTAATGGATTATAGAAACCAAAATTTAAAAAAGAAAAAAGAAGCCCCTATTCAAATTTCTAAAACCCCTAAAACAAAACCTTCATTGGAAATTCAAAAATACGCTGGAAAATACAGCGACAAAATGTATGGAGACATTTTGATAAATTATACTGAGAGCGGTGGATTAGAAATTTCATTTTCTCATTCACAAGTATTCAAAGGAAAATTGGAACATAGGCATTTTGATACTTTTAAAATAGACTGGAATGACATTCGGGTTCCTAATGGGTTTTTAACTTTTAACTTTAATTCAAAAAGAGAAATATTAGGATTCTCCATCGACCAAGAAAATTTACTTGATGTTGATTTCGGAGAACTGAATATTTTAAAAAATAAAAACTGAGTATAATAATAACGGTAACTGTTGCACAACACTTTAAAAAAATTCCCAGCTAGCGCTCGTTTTATAACGAGTGCCGTACCCAATAAGCAAATCTCAACAATATTGAAGATAAATTTTCAAAAATTAACATGATACCATTAAAAAACAAGAAACTTTGCAGACACACCCGCGTTAGCGATTGCAATGGAAAGCCCACAGCGAGGCACGAGCGAGGACTTGTAGTGTAAAGCGCGACCCTTGCGGTAACGCCCAAATGATTAAGTTTCAAACTTCATTTTATGAGATTCCCGTCTTCACGGGAATAAAAAAAGGATTATCTATTTCGCCAGAAAAAAGGTGTAAATAAAATAAGTACCGTAAAGAGCTCTAAACGTCCAATAAGCATTAAAAAGGAGGCCCACCATTGTGCTAAAGGTGGTAATGCTGAGTAATTATTTACAGGTCCAAAATCTCCTAATGCAGGGCCAACATTTCCTAAAGTAGATGCCGCTAAACCAATTGACGATTTAAAATCAATTTCAAACATAGAAAACACCAAGGCACCTATTATAAATGATAGCATATATAAAATAAAAAATGCTAAAACATTAAAAACAATAAATCTATTAATAGCTTTCTTGTTGTAACGAACTGGTATAATTGCATTTGGATGCAATGTGCGTTTAAACTCTAAAAAACTATTTTTAATCAATATTAAATGACGTACTACTTTTACACCACCCGCGGTACTTCCTGCTGATCCGCCCAAAAACATAAGACCGAAAAATAAAACCATCAAAAAGGGAGTCCATAATGTGTAATCTGCGGTAACAAAACCTGTTGTAGTAATAACAGACAATACTTGAAACAACCCATGCCTAAATGCGCTTTCAGCTTCTCCCCAAACCATTGGATGCGCAATTGAAGATTGACTTATATCTGCTCGAAAATAAATAATTACAGCGGCAATGATAGTAAATGTAGCAATAAACTTAAAGTATAACTTAAACTCTTCGTCTTGGATTATTTTTTGAATTCTTCCCTTAAAAGCAAAATAACTGAGTACAAAGTTAGTCCCTGCCAAAAACATAAACACTATGATGATATATTGTATTATAGGTTGCCCATTCCAATAAGCAACACTGGCATTTTTAGTAGAAAAACCTCCAGTTGAAAGCGTACACAATGAGTGATTAATAGCATCAAAAAAAGACATACCAGCAACATTTAAAAGTAAAGTTTCTGCCGCTGTGTATCCAAAATAAATAAGCCATAAACGCTTTGCTGTATCTGTAATTCTAGGATGCAACTTATCGGTACTTGGTCCTGGAGCTTCGGCTGCAAAAAGTTGCATGCCTCCAATTCCCAGTAATGGTAAAATAGCTATGGCTAACACTATAATGCCCATGCCACCAATCCAATGGGTTAAACTACGCCAAAACAAGACGCCTTTTGGCACCGCTTCAATATCATTTAAAATTGAGGCTCCAGTTGTGGTATAACCAGACATGGTTTCAAAAAAAGCGTTTGTAAAACTAGGAATACTTTCTGTAAATACATAAGGTAGCGTACCAGATAATGACATGATTATCCATCCAAAACTTACAACAATATAACCCTCGCGCCTATTTATTTCTTTTTTGTGGCGTCTAGTAAAAACCATGGCAACAACTCCAATAAGTACTGTTATAATACCTGCAAAAAATATTTGAAATGTTACGCCATCGTTATAAATTAAACTTACAAGTGCGGATAGCAACATAAAACCACCATTAAACAACAGTAGTAATCCTAAAAAGTGAAAAATAATTTTATAGTTGAGTTTCAATGGCTAAACCGTTTAGATTCTAAGAGTCTGTTTTAAGATTTCGTTAATTATTTTTTTATGCCTCTTTTTGTGCATTATTTTGTTAAAATTTTGAACCGTAACTAGGCTATGCTTAAAAATTTTGCCTCATACTACATCAAAAATAGCCTATAAAAATTCTAATCATAAATTCTTAAACAAACTCTAAGATTTTAAAGAAATAATTTTTCAACGCGTTTTATCGATTTCAGCAAACAACATACTACAACACGATCACCCTCTTGAATTTTAAAACTACCTAGTGCTATCATGCCTACCCCGTTTCTAATAACCCCTCCAATAATTGCTGTTCTAGGAAAATCTATAGATTTAATTATTTTATTACAAACAGCAGAGGTTCCCTTTACCTCAAACTCTAATAGCTCAGCGTTTAAATTACTAAGCTTAGTCATGGCAACGACTTCGCCCCTACGTATGTATCTAAAAATATTATTTGCTGCTAATAGTTTTTTATTTATTAAAGTATCAATTCCAATAGAATGTGACAAGTCAAAATAGTCCATATTTTCAACCAAAGCTATGGTTTTTTTAACACCTTTAGACCTAGCGACTAAACAAGACATAATATTTGTTTCAGAATTGGCTCCAACAGCAATAAAGGCATCCATTTCACCAATATTTTCTTCATCAAGTAAATCTACATTTCGACCATCACTATTAATAACCAGCACCTTTGTTAATTCTTCTGCAATTTCAAATGCGCGATCTCTATTTCCTTCTAATAGCTTTACATTTAACCCTTTCTCACTTAAGTCCTTAGATGTTTTATACGCTATTTGGCTCCCACCCAAAATCATCACATTTTTAATATCTCTATTAACTTTACCTGTAAGTCTACAAAGCTCATCCGCACCACCTTCTGATGTTATAAACACTACATTATCACCGCGTTTAAACTTAGTATCTCCTCTAGGAATTATAGTATATTGAGTACCAAAACGTTGAATTGCAATAGGAACAAAATGTATTTCTGGAAAAATATCGGCTGCTTCTTTCACGGTTTTCCCAACAAAAGATGCCGACCTAGAAAGTGTTAAACCAGCCATAGTAAGTGCACCATCCTCGAACTCGTAATTTTCATTAAAGGACGATTGTTTTAATGACAACTCAATTTCTGATGCTGCTAGAGCTTCTGGTGAAATCAACTCATCAATACCAAATTTTGTAAATCCAACTTCATCTTTATAATGGATAAATTCGGTATTAGAAATTCTTGCAATGGTTTTTTGGGCTCCTAGTTGTTTCGCCAAAACACATACTGTAATATTAGTAGTTTCGCTTGATGTAACCGCTATAAATAATTCGCATGAATCAACACGCGCTTCTTTTAAAATAGCAATAGATGTAGCATCTCCCTTTACAACTCTAATATCTAAATGGGTATTGGCGTATGCTAAACTTTTTTTATTTGGATCAATTAAGGTTATTTCTTGAGATTCGTAAGACAATAATTTTGCCAAATGAAATCCAACTTCACCAGCACCTGCAATAATTATTTTCATTGTTTAACTATCATAAAAAGTATAACAAATATATTAGTACATGACAAAAATATAAAAGTGTCACATTGAGCGCAGTCGAAATGCTTTTGAATACGATATTTCCAATGTCTTCGACTGCGCTCAGATTGACATCCGATATATTATCAATTTTTGTCATGTACTCAGAACAAATATACTATAAAATAAATATTGCTTATCAAAATTGATTGAATATAATAATTAGAAATCTAATTATGTAAAGCTTTTCTAAAAGTTTATCTTTTCCTCTAATGCGCTTATTATTATATTTTTGAATCGGATAACATATTCAACATATTTTGACTTTGTTTGATATTATAAAGTAAAAATATATTGAGTATGTTTGCATCAAAATTTTTAAGATTTGTCAAAAGTAAAGCCATACAAAAACAGCGATTTAGGTAAAAAAGAGCAGGTTACTAAAATGTTTGATACTATTTCTGAAGATTACGATGGATTAAATCGAGTAATTTCTTTTGGAATTGATATTAAATGGCGAAAAAAAGTGGTTAACATAGTTAAAGAAGCTAATCCAGATACTATTTTAGATATTGCAACCGGAACCGGTGATTTGGCAATTAATTTAGCAGAAACTAATGCCAGTAAAATTGTTGGCTTAGATATTAGTAGTGGCATGCTAGATATTGGTAAAGAAAAAATTAAAAATAAAAGTTTAGAGTCTAAAATAGAAATGGTTTTAGGTGATTCTGAAAATATGCCTTTTGAAGACAATGCCTTTGATGCCATAACAGTTGCATTTGGTGTACGTAACTTTGAAACCTTAGAAAATGGCCTAAAAGAAATTTACAGAGTACTAAAACCAAACGGCGTCTTTGTTATTTTAGAAACATCAATGCCCGATAAAGCGCCTTATAAACAAGGATACAATTTCTATACAAAAAATATATTACCGCTAATTGGAAGAGCCTTTTCAAAAGACAAAAGTGCTTATAAATATTTATGCGAATCGGCATCCGTTTTTCCTTATGGGGAAGCGTTAAACAATATTTTACGTAAAATTGGGTTTATTAATGTTGAAGATTTTCCACAAACTTTTGGTGTGGCAACAATTTATAAATCATCTAAGTAATCATATGAAATACTTTTTTGCATTAATATCATTTTTATTCATCATTGAAACTTCTAACGCTCAGCTTTTTAAGAAAGAAAAAGTGACCTATGATGCCAACCAAGGACGCGGTTCTACGGATAACAAATTATTACGTTGGGGTTATTTTTTAGGGTTTAGTAATTATGACTTCAATTTTGACTACAATACCGATTTACGTGATATTTATGTAAAGCGAAGCCCAGGTTTTAATGTGGGTTTAATAGGGAACTTGCGCATAAATAGCTTTATAGATTTACGTTTTGAACCCGGTTTATTAATTACTACAAGAGAGTTATATTATAGCCAAGAGTGGTTTCAAGGTGTTCCTGATGTAAAAGCTTCAGACTTAGTTAGGGAGGTGAAATCTACTTACATTCACATCCCGTTATTAATAAAAATTTCTACAAAACGAGTAAATAATTTTAAACCTTTTATTGTTGGTGGGTTTTCAACGGCATTAAACCTTTCAAGTAATGAGAACAATCCAGAGGACAACAAAAATGGGCAATTTAGAACTACCAAGAACTCTATATTTTACGAACTAGGTTTTGGTATAGATTTTTATTTATACAACTTTAAGTTCACACCGTCAATTCGTGGGCTTTTCGGAATTAATGATGAGTTGGTTAGAGATGAAGACCCAAATAGCCCTTGGACAAGTAACATTGCAGGCATGAGAACGCGTGGGGTTTTTATTAATTTCACTTTTCAATAGGAAAAAAGTTTCCAGTCGCAGTTTTCAGTCGCAGTTGTAATCAATTCCAATGAAGAGTTTTTATTTAAAATTAAACTATCTGGGGTTTTTAGAAGCATATCCATTTATTTTTCTTGCTGAAATGATTTCTTTCTCTCGCAGACGCAAAGGAGTAAGATAAAAAACCTATTTTTATAACGAAGGACTAAATTTTCTTAATAAAACGCAATCAACTACAAACTGCGACTGATCCCGATAGCTATCGGGACTGCCTACTTTTTTATCCCCTTCT
>NZ_CAXBLF010000062.1:0-17503 GCF_963976535.1 uncultured Algibacter sp.
CCTCTTTAGATTACACAAACTTTTTGCTTAATCCCCATAAAATTAATGTGACCCCTTATTTTTCTAATCAAAAGAAGACCATTTTCTTTATTCTCTTCCTTTTTATATTTCCTAACTTCTATTAAAATTTCATTTGTTAATTTACTTAACTATTGTCTATTCGATTCAGTTTCAACTTTATCAACTACTAAGGCTTTAACATTATTATATTCCTCAAAAGACAAAATTCTATCTTCGTTCTGACATTGTCTAATTCCAAATAACAATGATAGAATTAAGGCTAATACTGAAATAATATTAGAAAAGTTTGAACTAAAAAATTTGCTTTTTTTTCCCATTATATTTACTTTATGTTTAAATCTCTATCGAATAAATAAAATCACTAAGGTGCAGGATTAGGAATACCCGCTACCGCTAAGCTCTGCTTAGTGGGCTTATGAAACTTATTATTATAAATATTACTCGCTACCGCTAAGCTCCGCTTAGTGGCGGCAAGAGTAAGAAACAAAAACTCAACCCAAAAACCCAGTACCATCAATCTCTAAAACAGTATGGTTATCCTGAAAGTTTCTTGCACTAGAGTATTTCCAATCTACAGGATTAGTTACAAAACCACTTTCCACAGGGTTATTATGAATATAGTCTATCTTTTGTATTATAACTGAATCTGTCCATAATTCTATAGGCTGATTATGATGTTGCCAAAATTGATATTTAGAACTTTTACTTTTCTTTTTTGCTGCACGTTCAAAAAACCATAACAAATATTCTTTTCTGCTTTCTTGCGGATTGGTTTCAATAGCTTCAATCATTTTCTTAGCGGTATAACTTTTAAAATCTCTTAACAACCCATCGGGTTCATCAATACTAGACCGAAAAATTAAATGCACATGACTTGGCATAAAACAATATGCATATAATTCCATGCCTTTCTTTACTCTGCAATAATCTATGCTTTCTGTTAATATATCGAAATAAATTTGCCTTGTAAAAACATCTAACCAATATACAGTAGCAAACGACACAAAGTACAACCCTGACTTATTATGGAATTTATAATTTCTACTCATTAGTCTAAAATACAAAAATCTTTTATTTTGCTCACTGTTCCGCCACTAAGCAAGAGCTTAGCGGTAGCCTTTTGGAAAATTTAAGGTGCTGGATTTGGCATCGTATTATGAACCTCATTAATCTGTTCTAAAACTTCATCACTCAAAACAACATGAATACTCCCAATATTCTCTTTAAGCTGTTTTAAATTTGTAGCACCAATAATAGTACTGGTTACAAAAGGCTGCTGGTTTACAAAAGCTAAAGACATTTGTGCTAAACTCATGCTATTATCTTCTGCTATTCTTAAATAGTGTTTTACCGCCTCTTCAGCTTTTTCACCACTATATCTGGCAAATCTTGGAAATAATTTAAGCCGTGCATTATCAGCTGCATTTCCTTTTATGTATTTACCAGATAATACACCAAAAGCCATTGGTGAGTAGGCTAATAAGCCAACATGTTCTCTTAGTGCCACTTCTGCTAAATCGGTTTCAAAGGTTCTTGTTAATAGTGAATATGCATTTTGTATTGTTGCAACTCTAGGCAAATTATGGTTTTTAGATTCTTCTAAATAACGCATAGTTCCCCAAGAATTCTCATTCGATATCCCTATACTTCTGATTCTACCCGATTTAACTTCAGAATCTAAACTATGAAGTATCTCGTTAAAGTTATCTTCCCATTTTGTGTCAAGCTTAAAACTTCTAACACCAAACCTATTGGTATCTCTTTCTGGCCAATGTAATTGGTACAAATCAATGTAATCGGTTTGTAATCTTTCTAATTCTGAATCAATGGCTTCTTTAATAGCATTTTGGCTAAATCCTGTGGTACGGATATGTGCTGTATAATCGCCCGATCCTGCAATTTTAGACCCTATTACTATTTTATCTCTGTTTCCATTTTTATTTAGCCAAGTTCCAATAATTTTACTTGTTCTTCCACTTATTTCTGCAGTGGCTGGCACAGGGTATAATTCGGCTGTGTCAATAAAATTAACGCCTTGATCTATAGCGTAATCTAGTTGTTGATGTCCTTCGGCTTCTGTATTTTGGTTCCCCCAGGTCATAGAGCCTAGGCATATTTTACTAACTTTTATATTGGTATTCGGAATTGTAGAATATTTCATTTATAGTTTTTTTTTTGAGGAAGCGTAAAGATAAAAAACCTATAAAAGCTTCAAGGCTTTTATAGGTTTTTTATGCGTTAGGGATTGAGGCATTTGTTGAAGCTCCTCGCAGAGAGCGACTGCCGAAAGCCCGACCCTTGTGGTAACGCCCTAATGCTATTACTCGCTTAACAACCTAGAAAGTTCATCTAACTTTGGTGTTAAAATAACTTCTATGCGTCTGTTTTTAGCTTTTCCTTCTTTTGAAGCGTTAGAGGTTATTGGCGCAAATTCGCCACGTCCTGCAGCTGTTAAATTTTCAGGAATTATATTGTTGTTTTCTCTTAAAATATTAACGATAGCCGTAGCACGTTTGGTTGACAAATCCCAGTTGCTGGTTAAAATTCCGTTACCTGTGTAAGGCACATTATCAGTGTGACCCTCAATTAAAACAGCAATATCTGGGTTATCGCCAAGAACGTTACCAAGTTGCTTCACTGCTCTAGTTCCTTCTGAACCCACGGCCCAACTTCCTGAGCTGAATAACAATTTATTTTCCATAGACACGTAGACTTTTCCATCGCGTTGCTCTACGGTTAATCCTTTACCTTCAAAATCCGTTAAAGCTCTTGAAATGGCATTTTTAAGCGCTGTCATTGCGGCATCTTTTGAGGCGATAACTTGTTCTAATTCTGCCACACGGTTTGAGCGGTCTTCTAACTCTTTTTTAAGTTTTGCTAGTCTTGCATTTTCTGCTACTAGGGCTTGTTCTTTAGCTTCTAACTGCGCTAACAACTCTCTGTTTTTTTGTGAATTTGCGGCTATGGCTGCCGAACTGTTTTTCTCTAAAGCATCATAAGACGCTTTTAAATTAGCGTAATTTGATTTTGTGGCATTGTAATCGGCTTGCAATTTATCGCGTTGCTCAACGGCTTCATCATAGGCTGATTGTAATTGTTTTAATTCGTTTTCGGCTGCTGTTTTAGCACTCAAAAGCGTTTCATTATCTTTAGAAAGCGTTCTGTTTTCTTGTTTTAAATCGGCATATTTTGCTTCTAGTTCTTTATACACTTTTGGCGATACGCAAGAGGCTAAAACTACTAGAGTAAATACTGTGAATATACTTTTTTTAATCATTTTGTTTGGGTTCATTTATTATTTATTTAATTTTTTATTTCTACCAGAATAGGACAATGATCGCTATGTACTGCGTCTGACAGTATAACGGCTCTTTTTATGTTTTCTTGTAACGGTTTTGATACCATGGCATAATCTAATCGCCATCCTTTGTTATTGGCACGTGAATTAGCGCGATAACTCCACCAGCTATATTGCTGTAATTCTGGGTTTATAAACCTGAACGAATCGATAAATCCGTTATCAATAAAACTCCCAATCCACTCGCGTTCAACGGGTAAAAATCCTGAAACACCTTTCATTTTAGGATTATGAATATCCATTTCTTCATGACAAATATTGTAATCGCCACAAATAACAAGGTTTGGAATGTCTTTTTTAAGATTATTAATATAATCTTGGAACATATCCATGTATTCCAATTTGTGGTTTAATCTGGCATCATTTGTGCCTGATGGCAAATACAAACTCATAACAGAAACACCATCCCCGCCTGCGGAACGGGCAGGAAAATCGGCACGAACGTTTCTCCCCTCGAAATCCATAGACGCTATACCTGTACCATATTCAATATGCTTAGGTTCCGTTTTACTTAAAATAGCCACGCCACTATAGCCTTTTTTTTGAGCACTAAACCAATAATTGTACTTATAGCCCGCTTCTTCAAAAAGACTTAAATCTAATTGCTCTTTCATGGCCTTTATTTCTTGCAAACAAACAACATCTGGATTTGCAGCTTTTAACCAATCAATAAAACCTTTGTTGATTGCTGCACGAATGCCGTTTACGTTATATGATATGATTTTCATCCTCTCCCTAACCCTCTCCGAAGGACAGGGAACTTTTATTATGATTATTTTTTAATTCGTTTTGAAATCCTGACCTCCGTCGGAACAATACGCTTTTTATAAAAAGGGTATTGTTTTAGCTAAAATAAATAATGCGTTACTTTTACACTATTAAATTAAGTGAGATTTAACTATTTTTTTTACATATAGGTTGAATACTTGAGATTCCGACTTAAAAAGTCGGGATTAGTTCGACCATCTATTTTAAGTGCGCCCTAAAGGCTTCTTAAAATAGGGTCTCACTAAAATATTTTAAACGATTTGCAGTTTAAGTATCTGATGAAGTTTATTACATGTATCCTTATTGTTTTTATTAGCTTTTGCGGTTTTTCGCAAAGTCAAAATGCTATCTATAAAACAAAAAAAGTTGCAGTAAAGAATACCATTCAAATTGATAGTGTTAGTATCAATTCCAATTCATTTTCTATAAGAAAAAAGGATAATACAATTATTGATTCAACATATTATTCTGTTGATTTTGCTCAAGCTACTTTAACGTTTAAAAAACCTATTGAAACCGATTCTATCATAATAAACTACTTAAAGTTTCCAGAGTTTTTAACGAAAACATACCAACAATTAGATGATAATATAATAGTTGAAAATAACGACGGTAATCAAACGCTTTATAAATTATCGCAACCCAATGCTAATAATGATTTTATCCCTTTTGACGGTTTAACAACATCTGGTAGTATTTCTCGTGGTGTTACGGTTGGCAATAATCAAAACTCCGTTTTAAACAGTGAATTAGATCTTCAAATTACAGGTAAACTAAATGATAAGGTTTCCCTGAGAGCATCCATTCAAGATGCTAATATTCCGTTACAAGAAAGTGGTTATAGCCAACGCTTAGATGAATTTGATCAAGTATTTATTGAATTGTTTAGTGAGTATTGGAATGTTCGTGCAGGTGATATTGATTTAGTAAATGCGGATTCTTATTTTGCGAGTTTTTCGAAACGCGTGCAAGGATTAAATTTCAATTTGAAATTAGGTGAAGATGTTGCACGAACCAATTTATTCGCAGCAGGTGCCATTGTGCGTGGACAATTTACAACCACTCAGTTTATAGCGCAAGAAGGTAATCAAGGGCCTTATAAATTGCAAGGACCTAATGGTGAATTGTTTGTGCTTATCGTTTCAGGAAGCGAAACTGTTTATGTAAATGGTATTCCGGTAAAACGTGGCGAAGACCAAGATTATATCATTGATTATAATGCAGGTGAAATAATTTTTAATTCGACTTTTCCTATTACCTCAGAAATGCGAATTACTGTTGATTATCAATTTAGTGATCGCAATTATTCAAGATTTGTTGCCTACGGAGGTGGAAATTATTCAAGTGATAAATTTAACATTGGCGTTTCAGTATATTCTGAAAACGATGCTAAAAACCAACCTTTACAACAAAATCTTTCAGAAGAACAAGTTGAAATTCTAGCGAATGCAGGTGATGACAGATCGCAAATGGTTGCTCCGTCTGAAATTCGAGAAGAACTAAATGACAACAGAATTTTATACAAGAAAGAACTCATTGGCAGTGTTGAAGCTTTTGTGTTTTCAAATAACCCTGATGACGAATTGTATCGTGTAACGTTCACGCTTGTAGGAGAAAATCAGGGGGATTATAATTTGAGTAACATTAATGCCATTAATAATATTTATGAATATGCAGGTGTTTTACAAGGAAACTACGCGCCTATTGTTCAGCTTGTAGCGCCAACCAAACTACAAATAGCTGTTTTAAATGGACGTTATAAACCTTCTGAAAAAACCAATATTAGTTTTGAGGTTTCTGGTAGTAAAAATGATTTAAACGCGTTTTCAAATATAGGTGATGATGATAATGATGGGTTTGCTGGAAAAATAAACATTAATCAAACCCTGATAAAAAAAGACAGTCTTTGGAGTTTTGATGCATATATAGATAGCGATTATATAAGCGCTGATTATAGAAATATTGAAGGATTGTATAATCCAGAATTTAACCGAGATTGGAATTTAGACCTTAATAAGGTAAATGGCATAGGTCTTAATTTAGGCAATCAAATACTACTAAATTCAGGTTTTAGAATGACTCATTCCAAAAAAGGATTTGTTAATTACCAGTTTGAGTATTTAAATTTTTCTGATGGCTTTAATGGTAACAGACATATTGCAAACGCTAATTTACTTTTAAATAAATTCAATATTTCATCATATTCTAGTTTCTTAAACGCTAATTCCAGCTTAAATATCTCTACGTTTTTAAGGTCTTATAATCGGGTTACTTATAGCATGAAAAAAACTTGGGTAGGCACAAAACTAGCTATTGAAGATAATGAACAAAGAGATATTTCAACACAAACATTAACACCTTTAAGTCAAAAATTTAAATCTTACGAAGTTTTTATAGGTATTGGAGATAGCACTAAAGTTTTTACCGAATTTGGTTACAAAAATCGTGTAAATGATAGTATTAGAAATAACGAATTGCAAAAAGTAAACACTTCAAATACTTTCTATCTTGACTCTAGACTTGTTAAAAACAAAAACACCAACTTGTCTTTATATGCAAATTATAGAACTTTAAAAAATGAAGATTCCAATATAGAAGATGAAAAATCCATCAATTCTAGACTGCAATTCAATCAGAAGCTTTTTAGTCAAATAATCCAATGGAATACCATTTTTGAAACGAATTCTGGGACTTTGCCGCAACAAGATTTTACTTATGTAGAAGTTGAAGCTGGTCAAGGTACCTATACATGGAATGATTACAATGAAAACGGTATTCAAGAACTTGAAGAGTTTGAAATTGCACAATTTCAAGATCAAGGTCGATTTATTCGTGTGCTTTTACCAAATCGAGTTTTTATAAAAACGCATCAAAATAGACTTAGTCAAACGCTTACTTTCAATCCTTCTCAGTGGTCGGTTTCAGAAGGCAAATCCAAAAAATTCTGGTCGCATTTTTATAACCAAACCAGTTATTTAATCGATAGAAAGATAAAACGAGAGGGTAATAGTTTCAATTTAAATCCGTTTAATACTAATGAAGAAGACCAGCTTGGTTTACAATTAAACTTTAGAAATGTATTATTTTTCAATAGAGGGAAACAGCGTTACACAACCTCTTATACGTTTTTGGATAACACGACAAGGAATGTATTATCTGTTGGGTTTATTGAGAATAGTTTAAAAAGTCATCAATTTAATTTTAATCATAAAATATCTGAAAACTGGTTAATTAATATGCTTTCTGCTTTTGATAACAATGAAAGTATTAGCGAGAATTTTGCGAGCAAAAATTACAATTTCGATGAAGCTAGATTCAATCCAAAACTTTCATATTTATTTAATGATAACTCTAGTTTTGATGTATTTTACCAATACGCAAGTAAAAACAATACTATTGGAGATATGGAGTCTTTAAACCAACAGAAATATGGCCTATCATTTACCTTAGGAAATAGCCAAAATAGCGCCATTAATGGGGAGTTCAATTACTTCTCTAATGAATATATTGGTAATGCAAATACTCCTGTGGCGTATCAAATTTTGGAAGGCTTGCAACCCGGAAAAAACTTTACTTGGAGTTTATTAGCTCAAAAAAAGCTTACTAAATTTTTAGATTTGAATTTAAGTTACTTTGGAAGAAAAACGGAGACCAGTAGAACGATTCATTCGGGTTCTATTCAGTTGAAGGCTTATTTTTAGAAAACGGCTTACCCTTAAATTTATTTGTCTCAGTTATTAGTTCTGCACCTTTATTCTATATTAATTTCATTACATTGTAAATAATTGATTTAATAATTTACAATATGAAAACCTTTTCTAAAATTCTTATTACAGCTTTCCTTATAGTAGGATTCTCTTCAAACAGCCAAACTAGATCTCAAGCACTTTCTAAAATTAATACAGAAGGCTTTCAGAAATCGCAAGTCATGAGTCTAATTTCGGACTTGTCTGATGTTTATGGCCCAAGGTTAACAGGAACAAATCAATATTATGCTGCAGCAGAATGGGCAAAGAAAACCATGGAGAATTGGGGAGTCGATAAGGTATATTTTGAAAATTATTGTGACGATTGTATGGGTTGGGAAGTAAAATCATTTAATGTAGAAATGACAGAACCTGCTTATATGAAAATTCAGGCCTATCCTTATGCATGGACAGAAAGCTCAAATGGTGTACAAATTGGTGATTTAATTTGGATTGAAAACTATTCAGATTTAGAACAAGTAAAAAAACAATGGAGTGGAAAATTACAAAGAAAAACCATTTTAATAGGTTCAACTCCTGAACAAAATATGTTATTTGATCCACTTTCTACACGACATACTGAAGAACAAATTCAGGAAGCTGAAAAATCCATTTTGCCTGTGCCTAATAATCCTTTAGGATCAAATGCTGGAGATATGGATTTAGTAAAAGATTTGGATGTTATTTTCAATATGATACTCAAAAAAGACGATGCCTTTTTTCAATTCTTAAAGGCTGAAGGCGCCTTAAGTATGTTAGGAACTAAGCCTTTTTTTCCCGGAGTCATTCATCCAAGTGGTACTTATAATTTTCGTGAAAGTGATGAAAAGCCAATTCCATATTTTGCAATTTCTCCAGAAAATTTCGGAAAATTAAAACGCTTAAACGATAGAGGAATTAGTCCAAAAATTAAATTTCATTTAGATTCTGAATTGTATTTAAATCCTAAAAACAATGTAAATATTATAGCAGAAATTACAGGTTCTGACCCAAAATTAAAAGACGAAGTTGTAATGATTGGGGCACATTTTGACTCTTGGCATCCTGCATCTGGAGCAACAGATAATGGCGCAGGATCTGCGGTGATGATGGAAGTTATGCGAATTATTAAAGCAACGGGGTTAAAACCAAAAAGAACCATTAGAATTGCACTCTGGGGTGGCGAAGAACAGTTATATTTAGGTTCAATTGCGTATGCGCAAGAGCACTATGGAAAAGTAAATGAAACGATTAGAAAGAAAGAGGTTGAAAAAATTTCAGCCTATATCAATATGGATAATGGTGCTGGTCAGATGCGAGGTATATATTTACAAGGTAATGAAACGGTAAAACCTATTTTTGAAAACATGCTAGAACCATACAAGTATCTAGATGTTAATAATCTAACCATTCAAAACACTAATTTTACAGACCATGATGTTTTTGATTTTTACAAAATTCCCGGATTTCAAATCATTCAAGACAAATTAAATTATAAAACAGTAACACATCATACTAATTTAGATGTTTTAGAATATGTTCCAAAACGTGATATGATGATTAATGCAACAGTAATAGCAGCACTTGTTTATCAAATTGCAGAGATGGATTTGCGATTGCCTAGAAAAGAATAAAAGCTAATGCCTGATTTGTTATTCTCATAAAATTTATAAAGGATTTAATCTTCGGTAATAGGTTTATCCCTTATATATGTGTACATTTTTAAAATTTAGAACCATCTATTTTTTTAAAAACTGAGATAATAGTTTTTACAGCTTCAGTATAAAACTCTGGTTGAATATTTTCATAATCATCTGAAGGTTCATGATAGTCCTTATGGTCTTCAACACCAAAATACAAAAACGGAATGCCTTTTTTATAAAAATTGGCATGATCAGAAGAATAGATCCAATTGTCTAAGCCATCGTATCCATCATGGCCTCTAATAAGTTTTATTTCGTATGAATGTTTAGAATTTGTAATTAAGTCTTTTAACCTATTGTTTTTTGAAGTTCCTACTACATACAATTCTTTCTTATCGCTTCGGCTTATCATATCCATATTCAAATTAAGAATAATGTTCTTTAAAGAAACAATTGAATGCTTTACAAAATGTTTAGAACCTTGCAAACCTAGTTCTTCACCATCAAATGCAGCCAATATCACAGAATGCCTTGGCGGAAACTTTTTAAAATATTCAGCAAAAGCAAACAAAGCACTTATTCCTGAAGCATTATCATCAGCACCGTTATAAATTTTCCCATATTTAATACCTTCATGATCGTAATGTGCGCTAATAACTATGTATTTTTCAGGAAACTCTGTCCCTTTAATAAACCCCAATATGTTTACAGCTTCAAATGCTTTTCTCCTTTCAATAAATGAAAATGATTGCTCAAAAGATTTAACTAAAGGCTCAACCTTTAAAGTGTGAAATTGGTTAACTATATACTTTCGGGATTTGGCAGCACCTTTTGTGCCGGTTCTTCTACCTTCAAATGTATCAGAGGATAATGATTTAACATGTTTGAGAAGCGCCATTTCATCAAATAAAGAACCCTCGTTAGGTTCTGTTTGAGAAAAAACAGCTGCCACTTGAAAAGTTAAACAGATAACAATTAATAAACGAATTTTATGCATAAATATTAATACTGATTAAATATACTTAATTTATTTAATAACAAAGCCCACATCAACGCGTTGATGTGGGCTTAAATATTTTTATTAAATCTTATTACTTAACAGCAGCTTTCATTAACTCTCGATTCATTCTTGCGATGTTATCTAAAGAAATTCCTTTAGGACATTCAACCTCACATGCTCCAGTATTGGTACAGTTACCAAAACCTTCTAAATCCATTTGCGCTACCATATTTCGCACACGGTCAGCTGCTTCCACCTGTCCTTGTGGTAATAAAGCAAATTGCGATACTTTAGCACCAACAAATAACATAGCTGAAGAATTTTTACAAGTTGCTACACAAGCGCCACAACCAATACAGGTTGCCGCATCCATAGCTTCATCTGCTGCGTGTTTTGAAATAGGGGTTGAATTTGCATCTTGTGTGTTTCCTGATGTATTTACAGAAATGTAACCACCTGCATGCTGAATACGTTCAAACGCCATTCTGTCAACAATCAAATCCTTTATGACAGGAAATGCAGCAGCTCTAAATGGTTCAATAGTAATAGTATCACCATCGTTAAACATTCGCATGTGTAACTGGCATGTTGTAATACCTCTATCTGGACCATGTGCTTCACCATTAATGTACAATGAGCACATACCGCAAATTCCTTCACGACAATCATGATCAAATGCAACAGGTTCTTCACCAGAGTTGACTAATTGCTCGTTCAAAACATCCAACATTTCTAAAAAAGACATATGCTCCGAAATATCAGTTACTTTATAATCGACCATTTGGCCCTTTGCTTCTGAGTCCTTTTGTCTCCAAATTTTAAGTGTTAAATTCATTTAATTCTCGTTTAAAAAAAGCTAATTAATTAACTTTAATATTATGATAATAATTCAACTTTTAGAATTAGAAAAAAGAAAATAGATAAAAGAAAACAGATTGTTAATTCAATCCATTTTGAAAACCCATAGTCATTCTTTGAAATTCTTCATTTTTATTTTCTAAATTCTTCAAAGTTGTTTCATCAATATATTTTCTATGATGAGCAACTAATAATTGTGTTCCAAGTTCAAAAGATGATCCTAATGAAATATCAATAAAATGAGAAAAAGATTTATCTGTTCTTGCAGAACCTTCTTCAATATTACTAGGCATAGAAACAGAACATTTACTTATTTGAGATGACAAATCAAATCTTTCATGCTTAGGAAAAACTTCTGAAATTTCATTTGCTATTTCAAGACCTAATTGCCAAATCTTTAAATTTTTATAATTATGCCTTTTCCTAAAGCCCATCAATTTCTATTCTCTCTTATCTTTATTCTCTATTCTATTTATATGAACGTTGTTTTAATTCTATATCTTTAAATTCCAATTCTTCCTTATGTAAAACAGCATCAGCAGGTTCTCCTTTATATTCCCAAGCAGATACGAAAGCAAAATCTTTATCATTACGTTTTGCTTCTCCTTTTTGCTCGCCATCTAACTCCACAGATTCCTCTCTAAAGTGTCCACCACAAGATTCGTTTCTTACTAAAGCATCTTTAGCAAATAACTCTCCTAATTCTAAAAAGTCTGCTACACGACCCGCTTTTTCTAATTCAGGATTCATTTCGTTAGCAGTTCCAGGAACCATAACATCTTTCCAGAATTCTTCACGAATCGCTTTAATTTCAGCCATAGCTTCTTTTAAATCTTTTTCGTTACGTGACATTCCTACTTTATCCCACATTACTTTTCCTAAACGTTTATGGAAATGGTCTACAGTTTTTGTTCCTTTATTATTGATAAAAAATTCAATTTTATCTTTTACTTCTTTTTCAACTTCATCAAACTCTTTTGTCTCAGTAGAAATTTTTCCGGTACGAATATCATCTGATAAATAATCACCTATTGTATATGGTAGTACAAAATAACCATCAGCCAAACCTTGCATTAAAGCAGAAGCTCCAAGTCTGTTAGCTCCATGGTCAGAGAAATTAGCTTCACCAATACAATATAAACCTTCAACAGTAGTCATTAAGTTGTAATCAACCCAAACGCCACCCATTGTATAGTGCGTTGCAGGATATATCATCATTGGAGTTTCATACGGATTTTCAGCAATGATTTTCTCATACATCTGAAATAAATTTCCGTACTTTTCTTCAATGATTTCTTGCCCTAATTTTATGATTTCTTCTTTCGAAGCGTTTTTAAGTCCTTTTATTTTAGCCTGTTCTTTTCCATAACGTTGAAAAGCCGCGGCAAAATCTAAATACACAGCTTCACCTGTTACATTTACACCATAACCTGCATCACAACGCTCTTTTGCAGCCCTCGATGCAACATCACGCGGCACCAAGTTACCAAAGGCAGGATAACGACGCTCTAAATAGTAATCTCTATCTTCTTCAGCAATTTGTGTTGGTTTTAATTTGCCTTCTTGAATGGCTTTTGCATCTTCTAATTTTGCTGGCACCCAAATTCTACCATCATTACGTAATGATTCAGACATCAACGTTAATTTAGATTGGTAATCTCCAGAACGCGGAATACATGTTGGGTGAATTTGTGTGAAGCAAGGATTTGCGAAATATGCTCCTTTTTTATGGATTTTCCAAGCTGCAGTGGCGTTACTTCCCATGGCATTTGTTGAAAGGAAATAAACATTTCCATATCCTCCAGTTGCAATAACGACAGCATGAGCAGAATGACGTTCTATCTCACCAGTGATTAAATCACGTGCAATAATTCCTCTTGCTTTTCCATCAACTTTTACAACATCTAACATTTCGTGACGATTGAACATTTCAATTTTACCACGAGCAATTTGACGATTCATCGCTGAATAACACCCTAATAGTAGTTGCTGTCCTGTTTGTCCTTTAGCGTAGAATGTTCTAGATACTAAAACTCCACCAAATGAACGGTTGTCTAATAATCCACCATAATCACGAGCAAAAGGCACACCTTGAGCCACACATTGATCGATAATATTTCCAGAAACTTCTGCTAAACGATACACGTTCGCTTCACGAGAACGATAATCGCCTCCTTTTACTGTATCATAAAAAAGGCGGTAATTAGAATCGCCATCTCCCATATAATTTTTTGCCGCATTAATTCCACCTTGAGCTGCAATTGAATGCGCTCTTCGTGGTGAATCTTGGTAAGCAAAAGCTTTTACATTATAGCCTAATTCGGCTAAGGTTGCAGCAGCAGAACCGCCAGCCAATCCTGTACCAACCACAATAATATCTATATGTCGTTTGTTAGCTGGGTTAACAAGATTGATTTTATCTTTATAATTTGTCCATTTATCTTTAATTGGACCTTTTGGTACTTTTGAATCTAACGTTGCCATATCTATGATAATACGTATTTAAAATGATGAAAAAGTGCGATAAGAATAAACCCTAACGGAATTATAATTGAATAGGCTTTCCCTATATTTTGTAATGTTTTCTTTCTGCCTGCGGTTAGTCCCATTGATTGAAAAGCCGATGTAAATCCGTGTGCTAAATGCAATCCTAACAATATAAAAGCAATAACATAAGCAATTGTTCTTATGTGGTTATGAAATTTCTCTACTAGCTCATGAAAATATCTAAACTCACCATTGTGTAATCCAGACATGTCTCCAACAACATATTTGGTATTCAACTCTGGAATCCAGAAATCTATAAAATGAAGTACAATAAATGCTAGTATTGCTAGCCCACTGTAAATCATATTTCTACTCATCCAAGTTGAGTTTGCAGCACCATTGTTTTTTGCATAGGATACGCCATTAGCCTTTTTGTTTTTAAGCTCAAGTATAATGCCCATTACAAAGTGAAACACTACGCCAAATATTAAAACGGGCTGTAGCGCAAATTGTATTAACGGATTTGTTCCCATAAAATGAGATAACTCATTAAAAAGATCTTCACTAAAAAGTGACGTAATATTTACCGCTAAATGTATAATTAAGAAAAACATGAGGAAAAAAGCCGAAAGTGCCATAGCTACTTTTCTTCCAATCGAAGATTTAAAAAATCCGCCCATTATTTTGAAGTTATTTTTAGGTTTCCACAAATGTAGTTATGAACACATTCTTAGACAAATAACAAATGTCATGTTTTTGCTATTTATAATGATTTTAAAGAAAGTTTAAATTCTCATTTTTATGCACATAAATTAAGAATATCAAAAATAAATATTCTTTTTTTTAAGATATAATTGATTATTTTGTTAATTTACTGCTATTAACTAATTAAACAATAATAAAATGGAAGCGTATTTACCTTTGATTATTCAACTAGTTAGTGGTGCTGTTGGTGGAAACATTGCTGGCTCGCTTATGAAAAATTTATCATTAGGAACATTATGGAATTCTATAGTGGGAATATTAGGTGGTGGACTTGGTGGTAGCATTCTTGGTATGATTGGACTAGGAACAGATGGCGGCATGGACTTATCTGGGATTTTAGGAAGTGTTGCTGGCGGTGGCGTAGGTGGTGGCGTTGTAATGGCTATAATCGGGTTTGTAAAAAAAGCCATGAATAAATAAATGTTAAATTAAAAAAGAGGTGGTTTGAAAAGTCAATTTTGAATTAAATTGTCACATTGAGCATTGGTGAAATGAAAATATTTTTTCATTGAAAGCACCTTGCGAAGCAAACCGAAATGCATTGAAAATCAAGATTATAATGTTTTCGACTTACTTTGTTAGCTACTTTCATTCAAAATAAATTTTGACCTTGTTAATGCTCAAACTGCCAACTGGAAAAACTTTTCAGACAGCCTCTTTTTTGATTAATTTTCAAATAATTGCTTATTCCAAAGTTATTTTTTTAGTTATAAATGTTGTGTCTGAATAAATATTGACAAAATAAATCCCTTTTGAAACACTGTTTAAATGAATAGTTTTTAAACCATATATATTTGAAATATCTTGCTGACCTATAAGCCTTCCCGATACATCAAAAACAACAACCTTCTCTAAATTAATATTTCCATTATTACTTATGAATAAATCACCTCTAGTTGGGTTTGGATAAACTCTAATACCCGCTTTTAGTTCATCTTCTTCAATACCTAAAGCACAACCCCCTGAAAAATTAGTCATTAAAGGCTTACTGCATACTGGTTGGCCTGTGCTATTTTCTTGTATCATGTTTGCCCCTTCAATATTATCAGTATTTAAAAATCTTAATGATTCTCCGTTAGCAATGGCAAAATGCATGACATTGTCTGTATCAATAATATGATCCATTTGCCTGCAATGGCCTAATTCATGAAGCGCAACACTTTCAAAATCATACTCTGTACTATTTGTATTTTGAGAATTATAATTCCAATTGGTTTCGTCATCAAATATGATATCAAATTCAGTTACATACCAATCCAAACTAGGTGCACCATTTTTTGTTACTGTACATGCTGAATAGTATGAGGTTCTTAATCCAAGAACGGTATCCGGTAAATCATCATCTGGATTAGTACTTGTACTGTTATCAAAAGCCAACATATTAAAATCATCTAAATTTGCTTTATTTTGTGCACTAGGACTTGTTATAATGTTCGACTCATTCAAAATCCAATTAATTTGAGTCTCACAACTCCAAGTTTTTAATGCTCTATCAAGAGCTTCTTTTGCTCCAGTTAGCTCAGAAAAACCAGATGTCATATGCCAAGTATAACCGCCACTTCCATTGTCATCAATCAGTTGTGTTTTATATGCCACATTAACACCCGAATTCACATAATCCGAAACTATATTAGCTTGAGCATATTTAATAAATAGCGTGTCGCTAGAAGTTAAAAGGCTGCCATCATTATTGGTTACTCTAATTTTGCCTGTTCCAGCCTCAGAAGGAATTTCAACAGTAATTCTTGTATTAGTCCAAGTTAATACCTGACTATCTAGAGCATTTACAAAACCCGAACCTCCATTATCAGCATTACTAAAACCTACTTTACCCTTTGTAGTGCCAAAATTAGAACCTGTAATAACTAAAACTGATTCTGTACCAGCAGATGAAATTGTAGGAGAAAAATTTGTGATTGTTACCGGAAGTAAATTGCTTGTTTTACTTGAAATTGGGGTGTTATTTTGAACATCAAAATTGGTTAGTTGAATATAATCAGCCTTTGTATAGCTCTTTATTTCATTATAAAAAGAATCTGAAATTCCTTTTTTAGAAGTAAATTGATTTACCGCAATATCACTATTAATATCGTATTTATAAAACCCTTGTAATGACCCGTAGGGTTTAAATTTTGGTTTATTAGATTCCTCTTTAGATTCTAATTCTAAATTGCTATTGTATAAAGTAAAAACACCTATGTCATCTATGTTTAATTTTAAACTAGGGTAAACAATTTGAGCGTCCATACCAACAACTCCACCTAGTGTTATAATTTCAATTATTGGTAAAGATTCTCCCTTAAACAACTTATATACTTCTACGGTGTTGATCGTATATATTTTTTCGTGATTTGTGTCCCAATAAGATTTTTTTGAGAGTACTTTCCCTTCTAATACTAAAGTTGATTTTTCAATTTGTTTGCTTAATGATACTTCTTTAAGCATTAGTTGTGCAGATATTGATTTAGATAATACTAAAAAAAATAACAAACTAATTAGTGCGTGTTTCTTCATCCCTTCAATTTTTTTATAGTTAAAATACACCACGATTATTGAGGGATAACGATGGTTAATTTTATCTACGGGATGCTTTTGCTTTTAGACTATTGAGATATGTTAAAATCGTCAAGAGGTTACGAATTGAATTATTTTTATTACAAATTATAATTTGTAGGCTTCAAAAAGTCGAATTTTAATAACAAAAAAAGGCTATAATAAATGTTTATTAATGCCTTTTTTTAGAAGTAATTTAAAGTTATTCTACAATAAGCTTTTTAGTAACAAAAGCATTATCAGAATGGATATTTACAAAATACATCCCTTTAGATGTGTTTTGCAATTTTATAGTTAACGTGTTTAAAACATCAATATCGGAAAC
>NZ_CAXBLF010000063.1:0-17490 GCF_963976535.1 uncultured Algibacter sp.
CGTCTTCTGTCATTTTTTCAATCAATAATCTCAACATTTCGAATAAAAATATTTTTATCAGGCCAATCACCATCATCAGTTTCTACCGCAGCAATCTTGTCAATAACATCCATACCTCGCATTACATGCCCAAAAATGGTATAATCACCATCTAAAAAATGAGCACCATTTTTTTGGCAGACAATAAAAAACTCAAAAGGAGATGCTAGTTTGTGCGGATTTCTAATTTCGCTACTAGGCATAGAAATAACACCACGATCATGTTTAAAACCACGTTTTGTATCAGGTGGTAATAAGTATTTGCCAATATGAGCTCGTTTTCTAGCAGTTTTTACATCGTCGCTATTTCCAGCTTGAACTATAAAATTATCAATAACCCTGTAAAATTGTGTGCCGTTAAAGTATTTCTGTTTGGTTAAGAAGATAAAATTAGAGCGATGAAATTTGGTTTCGTTATAAAGTAAAATATCAATCTCGCCAAAATCGGTGGTAATACGAACTTTATTTTCTTTATGGTGTTTATCATATTTCAAGAAAAACTCCATAGCGCTTTTAGAATTTAACTTAGGAAATTCACGTTCAGGCTCTTGAAGCGTGTCTTTCTCAACCTCTTTTTCAACGGGTTTTACAATTTCAGTTTTAGAAGTGCCTTTCTTTTTAGTTTGTTTATCTTCACAATTCAGAAATAAAAGAAAAAAACTTAAAAACAATACGGTACGCATAGACTATGAGGTTTGAAGAATTTTTAAAATCAGTTTCAAAAATAAAAAATATCGCGCTACCAGCCGAAGCATCTCACTTTAAAATGGTGCCGCCTTTTCGTCAGGAACTGTTAAAAAAGCAAGAAAAAGCCATTAAAAAAGCAAAACATGCTGGGGTTTTAGCACTGTTTTATCCTGACGAAGATATGGAAACAAAATTCGTTTTAATACTAAGGAAAGCATATAAAGGAGTACATTCAGCACAAGTTGCTTTTCCTGGAGGTAAATTGGAGGCCCAAGATATATCATTGCAAGACACGGCATTAAGAGAAACTTTTGAGGAAGTAGGTGTGCCTATAGATGCTGTTAAAATTGTTAGAAATATATCTCAAGTTTATATTCCACCAAGCAATTTTTATGTGCAACCATTTATTGGTGTTACACAAACTACACCTAAATTTATTAAACAAGATGATGAGGTTGAGGTGCTGATAGAAATTGATTTAGAACATTTTTTAGATGAACAATCTCTTGTCTCTAAAAAAGTAAAAACATCCTACAGTATTGAAGTTGAGGTGCCTGCATTTAAATTGAATGATTTTGTGGTATGGGGCGCAACTGCAATGATGCTAAGCGAAATTAAAGACTTGTTAAAACAACTCTAGTAGTTTGATAGATTTATTACATTTGCATACGCGATAAGAATAAGTTTAAAAAGAGGAAGCTAAAAATTTTCAAATTTATTTATATTGAGTATTTTACCTAACCAATTTTGACGTGTGATTTATGGGATTGTTTAAAAGAAATCCATTCGGACATATACTATTTGTGAAAAAATGGCTTATTAGAATCTTTGGCGCGCTTACACATAGGCGTTTTAGAGGGTTTAATGAATTGCAAATAGAAGGTTCTGAAATTATTAAAGACTTACCAGATACTAATGTGTTATTTATTTCAAATCATCAAACCTATTTTGCCGATGTGGTATCTATGTTTCATGTTTTTAATGCAAGTTTAAGTGGGCGAACAGATTCTATTAAAAATATAGGCTACTTATGGAACCCTAAGTTAAATATTTATTACGTTGCCGCCAAAGAGACTATGAAATCTGGCTTATTACCAAAAATACTGGCTTATATAGGTTCTATTAGTATAGAACGTACGTGGAGATCTGAAGGTAAAGATGTAAACAGACAGGTTAAAATGAGCGATATTTCTAGTATTGGTAAAGCCTTAGATGATGGTTGGGTAATTACCTTTCCACAAGGTACAACCACGCCGTTTAAGCCTATTAGAAAAGGAACAGCACATATTATTAAGCGTTACAAACCAATTGTAGTGCCCATTGTTATTGATGGGTTTAGACGTTCTTTTGATAAAAAAGGATTGCGTGTCAAAAAGAAAAATATTCTTCAATCTTTTGAAATTAAAGCCCCTTTAGAAATTGATTATGATAACGAAACTACCGAAGAGATTGTAAAAAGAATAGAATACGCTATAGAACAACATCCTTCATTCTTAAAAGTAATTCCTCAAAAAGAATTGGAAGCGCTTGAAGAATTAAACAGGCTTAGACGCTGGAAAAAAGATTAAATTAATTTGGGCGTTACCTAAAGGTCGGGCTTTTCACTATATCTTTCTGCGAAGCAGTCCCGAACTAGCTTCGGGATTACGTTATCAATAAACACCTCGTTTCAAATGCTGGATTTAGTGCTCAAAGCTCCACAAAAAGGATGCCGCTGCAATCCCTAACGCACTTGTTTGCTAGATTACGTCCTTAAAATTGGCAATTATTTTATCTAACAAAAAGTTGAACACTACTTACTACAGAACCTGGTCCGGGGATACCCCCGCCGTAAGGATTAACACTACCTATTGAATACCACCAATTTCCGCTATTTACAGAGCCGTCTAAATAAGTATTGGCTCCAGAGTTTTCCAAACCACCCCAAAAACTACTTGTTGTGTCAATGCTTATGGCAATATAGCCTGCTACGGGTCTTATTGGAGAGCCTCCGCTTCGAGGGTCAAAAGTTTGACTCCAATGGTTTGTTATACCTAACGTAGGGTAATAAAGCCTAAACTCGTAAGGTGCGGCGTTTTTTAGCTCATCCAATTTACTTAAAATAGAATATTTGTCAGTGGTTAAATTAGGCGATGCCATATTAAATTCATTAGCTTCTGTATCGTTAGCCCAAAAACCACCACCAGTATTATGATTAAAAACTAGTGTCCAACCACCACCATTATTAGTCATGTCGCAATAACAGTCATAAGCTGGGTTAGCTCCAGCCCCATCAGGGTCAATTGAATATACACCATCAGTAGTAAAACCAGCATTAAAATATGCTAAGCAATTAGGTAAAGTTGAAGTAACAGTAATGTCTGTATTACAAGTATCACCCTTTCCAATAAAAGTAATAGTAAAAGTATCTGTTTGAGCGGCAGTTGGAGTGCCCGATCCACTTAGTGTTATAGTATTTAATCCTACAGTACTAAATGTTCCAGATCCAGAAAAGCTATAACCATTTACTGTATTTGTGTTTATAGTGTAAGTTTCTATAACATTAACAAGAACATTTATAGTTATTGTATTGCTACCATTTAAGGGATTGCCAATAGCATAAGTGCCATTTGCAATTGTAGAACTGCAATCTAAAGAATTAGTAGGAGATTCTCCTAAACAACCAGACCATGAAGATCCTTTGTAGTATTGGAAACAGTTGTCGTCTAAATTGTAAATAAACAAACCTTCAGCAGGAGATGCAATATTATCTCTTTGTAACGAGGTCATTCTTGGAGGTAAAAATCCTTGAGATGTAGATTCAATATCTAAGATAGAAGATGGGTCTGGTGAGGTAGTGCCTATACCAACTTGTGAGAAACTATAATAATTGCTAATAAATGCAAGTATTAAAGCAAATGTTAATTTGTGCATTTTTGAGAGACTTGAGAGACTTGAGAGTTTGTTTTTTGTAAAAATAGATAAAAAAATATACATACAAAAAAACATAGTTAATAACTCATAACAAATCCATTCTAAAAACAACATCAAAATTCCTATTTTGCGAATTCCAATAATGATTAAATATATTTGCGAAATTGAAAGTCTGTATTGCCGAAAAACCAAGTGTTGCCCGCGAGATTGCTGCTGTATTAGGAGCAAACACCAAGCGCGATGGGTATTATGAAGGCAATGGTTATGCGGTTACTTACACTTTTGGACATTTATGCACACTTAAAGAACCTGTTGATTATAAACCCTATTGGAAAAGTTGGGACTTAAATAACTTACCCATGCTTCCAGAAAAGTTTGAAACTAAAGTGTCGCCTAACTCTGGTATAAAAAAGCAATTTAACATTGTAAAAAGGCTATTTGATAAAGCCGATGTTGTTATAAACTGCGGGGATGCAGGACAAGAAGGAGAACTTATTCAACGATGGGTGATGAACGAAGCCAATTACAAAGGCGAGGTGCAACGGTTATGGATTTCCTCATTAACTACAGAAGCGATTAAAGAAGGCTTTAAAAATTTAAAACCATCAAAAGATTACGATAATTTATATTACGCAGGATTCTCGAGATCTATTGGCGATTGGTTATTAGGTATTAATGCGACTAGGTTATACACCGTAAAACATGGCGGATATAAACAAGTGTTATCGGTTGGTCGGGTGCAAACACCTACATTGGCGATGGTTGTTAATAGATTTAAAGACATTGAAAATTTTAAACCACAACCGTATTGGGAATTGCAAACCTTGTATAGAGATATTTTATTTAGTTATGAAGACGGACGTTTTCTTAAAAAGGAAGATGGAGAAGCTCTGGCCAATAAAGTAAAGGAAAGCGATTTTGAAATTCAATCAATTACCAAAAAGAAAGGGAAAGAATACGCTCCTAAACTATTCGATTTAACAGGCTTACAGGTGTATTGTAATACTAAGTTTGGTTTCTCTGCAGATGAAACCTTGAAGATTGTTCAGAAGTTATATGAACAAAAAGTGGTAACTTATCCTAGAGTAGATACCACATTTTTACCGAATGATGTGTATCCAAAAGTATCCGGAATACTTCAAAAGCTAACCAACTATATAAAATTAACGAAACCACTTTTAGGTAAAAAAATAAAGAAGTCTGCTAAAGTTTTTAACGATAAAAAAGTAACAGATCATCATGCCATTATTCCAACGGGCATGCAGACTAATTTGCAATACAATCAGCAACAGGTTTACGATATTATTGTAAAACGTTTTATTGCAGTGTTTTATGATGATTGTATTGTGGCAAACACGACAGTTTTAGGACATGCTGCAAAAGTGGTTTTTAAAACAACAGGAAAAGAAATTTTAGAAAAAGGTTGGCGAATTGTTTTTGACACTTCGACTGCGCTCAGTGTGACAAAGGATAATTTGTTACCTCAGTTTGTTAAAGGCGAAAAAGGGCCTCATGAGCCATCATTTTTAGAAAAAGAAACCAAGCCCCCAAATCAGTTTACAGAAGCAACATTATTGCGTGCTATGGAAACGGCTGGCAAACAGGTAGATGACGAAGAATTACGAGATTTAATGAAAGAGAACGGTATTGGAAGACCTTCTACTAGAGCCAATATTATTGAAACACTTTTTAGACGTAAATATATAAAGCGAAATAAAAAACAAGTGCTGCCAACGGTAACAGGAATCCAGTTAATTGATACGATTCAAAACGATTTATTAAAATCTGCTGAATTGACTGGCTCTTGGGAAAAGCAGTTAAAAGATATTGAAAAGGGTGAATTTACAGCAGCAGCATTCATTAAAAACATGAAGCGTATGGTAGATGCTTTGGTTTATGAGGTGCGAAGCGAAACCAAGCGTGCTAATATTTCGCATGCTGTAACCGTTAAAAAACGTATTGCAAAAGTTGAAGCTAAAAATGATGCTGGTATTACTGCTGAAAAATGCCCAAAATGTAAACAGGCACAAATTATTAAAGGAAAATCGGCTTATGGTTGTGCTGCTTATAAAACGGGTTGCAATTTTGTAATGCCGTTTAAGTTTGGTGATAAAAAAATTTCAGAAAAACAATTTATAAGACTGCTTCAAAAAGGATCTACAGTTAATCTGAAGGGTTTTAAAACGGGTTCTGGCACAGTTGAAGGATTGCTTCGATTTGATGATAATTTCAAGCTTAAATTGGAGCCTAAAACAACTACTGTTAAAGCAAAACCAAATGAATTAACTTGTCCTAAATGCAAAAAAGGAACTGTTATAAAAGGAAAAACAGCTTATGGTTGTAGTGCTTATAAATCGGGATGTGATTTTAAAGTAACGTTTGATACGGTAAGAGCAAAGATAAATGGGCAAACACCAACTAGAGAGCTCGTTCATAATATTTTGAATGGAAGCATCTAAAACGCAGCATAGGCATTTTATAATCTTCAAGCCTTTTGGGTGTTTGAGTCAGTTTGCAAGTAACGACTCGAAACAACAATCTAAAATATTTCTTGGTAGTTTACATGATTTTCCTGAAGGCATTATGGCTATTGGTAGGTTAGACGAGAAGTCTGAAGGCATATTGTTATTAACTACAGATGGTAAAATGAGTGCTCACATAAACAGCAGAAAAGTAGAAAAAGAATATTATGCTCAGGTTGATGGCGATATTTCTACTGAAGCTCTCCAGGAATTAAAAACAGGTGTTGAAATAGGTTTTGATGGTGGAAAATATAAAACAAAGCCATGTAAAGCGATGAAGTTAGAGGGTGCTCCTGATTTACCAAATCGAGGAAAAAAGATTCGAGATGATAGGCATGGGCCAACATCGTGGGTGTCTATTACATTAAAAGAAGGTAAGTTTAGGCAGGTTAGGAAAATGACTTCTGCTGTTGGTTTTCCAACCTTACGATTAGTACGTGTTAGAGTAGGAGGTATTCATATAAACAATATGCAGGCCGGTGATGTTGTTGAGGTTGATGATTTTGGGGTTTCAGTGGTTTAGCCAAGTGAATTTCTAGTTTTTTAATAGCTATTGTCTAATACTAATTATGGCTTTAGTTTATCATTTGACTTTGTCAGAAAAATTTGCTAACTTCGTTTAACGCTAGATAAAAAACATTGAAACGATTTTTTATCAGTGAATCGTTACCACACATTTGAAGTATTAGTGTGCAAATACTATTAAAGTACAAACCAAAATCACAATTTAAACTATATTAAAATGAAATCTTTAAAATATCTAATACTTAACTTAATTATATTAGTCTTATTTGTTACTTGTAAAAACAGCCAAGACAAGGTTTCAGAAACTAATGAATTTAAAGTTGAATTTGAAAAATATAGACTAGACAATGGTCTGCAAGTCATTTTACACATAGATCGTTCAGACCCCGTGGTTGCTGTAGCCTTAACAAGTCATGTTGGTTCTGCAAGAGAAATAAAGGGTCGGACTGGATTTGCTCATTTATTTGAGCATTTATTATTCTTAGAATCTGAAAATTTAGGTAAAGGTGGGCTTGACAAAATGAGTGCACGCATTGGCGGTTCTGGAGCTAATGGAAATACAAACCGAGACAGAACTAACTACCATCAAACAGTTCCAAAAGATGCTTTAGAAAAAATGATTTGGGCTGAAGCAGACAAATTAGGTTACTTTATTAATACCGTAACAGATCCAGTTTTAGCAAAAGAAAAACAAGTTGTTAAAAACGAAAAACGTCAAAGAGTAGATAATCGTCCTTATGGACATACTTTTTACGTCATAGACAAAAACCTATATCCAGAAGGGCATCCATACAGCTGGGAAGTAATAGGATCTTTAGAAGACCTGCAAAATGCTACATTACAAGATGTAAAAGATTTTTATAATCGCTGGTACGTACCAAACAATGTCACCTTAACAATTGCTGGTGATTTTGATGTAGATCAAGCCATAGAATGGGTTAATAAATACTTCAGTGAAATTAAACGAGGTGAAGACATTCCAAAAATGGAAAAACAACCAGTGACTTTATCTGAAACAAAAAAATTGTACTACGAAGACAACTTTGCAAGAGTACCACAATTAACTTTGACTTGGCCTGGAGTTTATCAATATCATCCTGATTCTTATGCTTTAGAGGTGCTTTCTAACTATTTGGCACAAGGAAAAAAAGCCCCTTTGTATAAAGTCCTAGTTGAAGACAAAAAGCTAACCGATGGAGTAAATGCTGGTCAGTACAACTCCGAAATAGCAGGTCAGTTTATGATGCGTGTAACAGCATTTCCAGATACAAGTCTTCAAGAAGTTCTTGATGGTATTGAAGAAGGTCTAGCAAAATTTGAAGCTGAAGGCATATCAGAAGCAGATTTAGATCGTATTAAAGCTGGTCAAGAAACTAGTTTTTATAACAGTCTTTCAAGTGTTCTGGGTAAAGGATTTCAGTTAGCTCAATACGAGATTTTTGCTGAAGATCCTGGGTTTGTAAATCAAGATGTAAAAAATATTTTGGCTGTTACTCCTGATGACGTAATACGTGTTTATAATAAATATGTTAAGGACAAAAACTTTGTTGCAACCAGCTTTGTCCCAAAAGGTCAAAAAGAATTAGCTCTTATTAGCTCAACATTAGCAGATGTTGTTGAAGAACCTATAATTGAAGGTGCCGAAGAAACTTTTGATGCAACTATAGTTGCCAATTACAAAAAAACACCTTCAAGCTTCGATAGAAGCGTTGAACCTCCTTATGGTGAAAGTCCAAACGTAAAAGTTCCAGAAGTTTGGAAAGACGAGTTATCTTCTGGCATAAAATTATTTGGTATAGAAAATAACGAAGTGCCTTTAGTACAATTCCTAATACAATTAAAAGGAGGAATGCTTTTAGAACATACTGATAAAATTGGAGTATCAAACTTACTTGCAGATTTAATAACCAAAGGCACAGCTACTAAAACTCCCGAAGAACTTGAAACTGCCATTGAAACACTTGGTGCTTCTATTAACGGATCAGCAACCAAAGAAGCTATTATTATTAGTGGAAATACTTTGGCTAAAAATTATGACAAAACAATGGCTTTGGTTGAAGAAATACTCCTAGAACCACGTTGGGACGAAAAGGAATTTGAACTTCTTAAACAAAGTAATTTAAGTCAAATTGAACGCCAAAAAGCCGACCCAAACAGCATAGCAGTAAACGAGTTTGATAAATTAATTTACGGCGAAAATCATATATTATCAAATGATAACTTAGGAACTAAATCTTCTGTAAATGGTATTACCATGAATGATTTAAAAGCATATTATAATTCCTATTTCGCTCCTAACCTGGCTAAAATTCATGTGGTGGGAGCTATTTCAAAAGATGATGTTACTAAGTCGTTAGTTAATTTAAACAACAAGTGGACACCAAAAAATATTGAATTTCCTATAGTTTCAGATCCAATAGCTCCAGAAACTTCAAAAGTATATTTTTATGATGTTCCAGGAGCTAAACAGTCCGTAATTCAATTTGGCTATCCAGCTTTATCTGCTACTGATGCCGATTATTATCCAGCTAGTTTACTTAACTATCGATTAGGTGGTGGTGGATTTGCCTCTCAACTTACACAACAGTTACGCGAAGAAAAAGGGTACACTTATAGGATACGTTCCAGATTTGTTGGGTCAACTATTAAAGGACCCTTTGAAATAAGTAGTGGAGTTCGTTCTAACGTTACGTATGAATCCACCACTCTGATTAAAGAAATTTTAGAAAACTACGGCAAGAATTTTAATGAGAACGATTTGGAAGTAACCAAAGGATATATGCTTAGAAGTGGAGCAAGAGCTTTTGAAACCTTAGGCAGTAAATTAAATATGCTAACAAACATTAGTAATTATGGGTACACTGATGATTATGCTAAACAAAACGAAGCTATTGTTAAAACGTTAACTGTTGAAGACGTTCAGGATTTAGCCAAAAAATATATACGTCCAAATAAGATGAATTATCTTATAGTTGGAGATGCAGCTACACAATTAGATAAATTGGAGAAACTTGGATTTGGCAAACCTATTATTTTAAAGTAAAATTCTGATTAAAAACGTGTGGTAAACAATGTATATAAAAAATAGGCGAAACAGCTGTATAATCAAGGTTTTCGGCTCGTATCAAACTTGGTGCTCAACTGAAAGTGAAGTACTTCGTAATCGCCTACTTTTCATATACTAACCGTTAAACGAACCTCTCCAAAAACAAACCACTTTTAAATTTAAAAACCTAAGCTAGCAAACAAGTGCGTTAGGGATTGCAGTGGAAAGCCCACAGCGACCCGATTTTTCGAGGAAGCGAGGACTTGTAACGTAAAGCCCGACCCTTGTGGTAACGCCCAAATAATTATTCGACTTCTAGCTTTTTTAATTCTTTATAGTTTCGGTTTAAGCGTTTTAGTAAAAGCCCATAAATAAGCTTGTAGAATAACCAAATAACAAGTACAAAAACAGCAGTAATTAGCGTAATTACTAATATAATTAGGGCCATTTTTTTGTCGCTAATGCTTGCAAAATCTATGGCAGTATTTGGGGCGTTATGCAATGCATAATAAAAACCAATAATAAGAGAAAGACCAGCTACAATAAGATTGTAAAGCACGTAGTATTTAATGATTTTACGCGTTTTTAAAATACTTTCCATTAATTTTTTAGCACTATCTGTAATGGAGATGGATTTGTATGATTTATAGAGTAAATAAATGAATAGAAGAATAATGGCATAACTAATAATGGTTATGCTTTTGAAAATGAAATCGTTTTGGAATACACCGTCTAGCCTTTGCTTGTATGTGTCTGATGTGAAATAGGGAATGGAATTGACTAAAATCCAGAAGATAAGCTCCGCAATGCTAATGTAAAATAAGGTCTTTACAATGGAAGACGATTTTTTATGCAGCATCGGGTAGATATCTTTAACCGAGAGTTTCTTTTTTGAAGACTCGTTATCCCAGTCTTTCTTTAATAAATCTAATCCATCCATGAGCTTACGGATTTAAAATGGTTCTAAGTTTAGTTTTTATTCTATTCATCTTCACACGCGCATTCACTTGAGTTATCCCCAAAGTTTCACTAATTTCGTTATAGTTTTTGTCTTCTAAATACAAAAAGACAAGTGCTTTATCAATATCATTTAATTGGTGTACAGCTTTGTAGAGTACTTTTAGTTGTTGCTCTTCTGTATCATCATAATCTTCTGCTTTTATTTTAAATTCAACACCTTGAAAATCTTGAGTTTTTATAGAGCGTTTAGATTTTCTGTATAATGTAATGGCAGTATTTAATCCCACACGATACATCCATGTACTGAATTTTGCATCACCTCGAAATTTAGGATACGCCTTCCAGAGTTGAATGGTTATTTCTTGAAATAAATCATTATGAGCATCATAATTATTAGTGTACAAACGGCAAACTTTGTGCACAATATTTTGATGCTTTTCTAACAATTCAACAAAACTATGTTCTAGTTCTTTATTCAATGGTGTGGTTTAGTTATTATGTAAGTAGCTTATTTTTTTAAAACGTTACACAATGATTGAAATAATATTAAAAAATAGTAAATATTTTCTAAAAGGGTATAACGCTTTTGAGTTGGCTAGGTTTTTGTAATATGTGAGTTAATAATTTTAAAATTTAAATTAATCATTTACACATTGATATATAATTATTTGGTTTATAAGGATTTAATAATGATGAATAGATTTTGTCTATGATTGCTTTTTTATACCTAAAACGATAAATAATTGAGCAATTGAATAAGTTAGCATAATGCTAATGCTAGAAAAAGGTAATGGCTTATAAAATTTATTTAAAGCCAATAAACTATCCGAAGTTATAAAAAAAAGGGCGCCCAAAAAAACTAAAATGTAACTACTTTTAGAGACACTTCCCTTTCGGAAAAAAGCAGTAATCACCATCAATAAAATTATAAACATATACATAATAACAGGTCATAATAAATCACCTAATCCATCTTTCAAAAAAGAAAATAATCCAATAGCATAAACAAGTAAGATTGTGATTAATGGAACGGTATTGATTGAATTGTTTTTCTTTCTTAAAAATGTAAAAACATACATAAGGTGAGCTAGTAAAAATGACACTAATCCACCTATAAAAAAGTTAGTAGATGTATTTACAAACATTAAAAATAGATCACCCAAAAGTGAGAATATTAATGCTAAAAAAGTAAACCGTCTAGTTTTAATGTCGAGATGCTTTCCATACTTCCAAAAGAAAAAAATAAGCGATATTAAAATTAAGGGTTTGGTTAAATAATGATATGTTGTTAAGCTTTGTGTATTATCGCAAACTAATTCGGCAATAACAATAATTAAGAAAATTAATGAGAATGATTTTTCTGTTTTAGAAAGCATGCAATCGATTTTATCAAATATATTCAATTCATCATTAAAATTTTACAATTCGGTTAGTATTAGTTTTTTCATTTTAGCCAATGGTTCAATTTTGCTTCATCAAGTAAAAACGAACAAACTATTAACTAAAATGAAAAATCTATTATTAATTTTAAGTTTAATTATTACAAGTCAGTTTACAGCTCAAACAATTATTAATGGAAAAGTAACAGATAACAAAGGCATACCAATTTCTGGAGCAAACATTTATTTAGATACTACTTATGACGGAAGTACAACCGATGACAATGGCTTATTTTCTTTTAAAACAAAGGAAACAGGAACACAAACTTTAGTCGTTTCCTTTTTGTCTTATGAAACTTTTACCATGGTTGGTGATGTGTTAGACATGAAAAACATTACGGTTAAACTTCGCGAAGATGTTAACGCTTTAGATGCAGTTGTATTATCTGCAGGAACATTTTCGGCAGGCGATAATAGTAAAGTAAATGTATTGAAGCCGCTAGATGTGGTAACAACCGCAAGTGCTTTGGGTGATTTTGTTGGCGCCCTACAAACTTTGCCAGGAACAACAACTGTTGCTGAAGATGGTAGATTGTTTGTGCGTGGTGGCGATGCCAATGAAACTCAAATTTTTATTGATGGTATTCGGGTGTTTACACCTTATTCGCCAACAACTAATAATACACCTACAAGAGGGCGTTATTCACCATTTTTGTTTGATGGTATTACCTTTTCTACTGGTGGATACTCTGCAGAGTTTGGGCAAGCCTTATCGAGTGTATTACTTTTAAACACCATTGATGAACCCGACCAAGAAAAAACCGATATTGGCATCATGAGTGTTGGGGCTACACTTGGTAATACCCAAAAATGGGCTAAAAGTTCATTAAGTGTTAATGCATCATATATCAATTTAGCACCTTATGACGCTATATTTAAAAACAGAAATGATTGGATAAAATCTTATCAAACAGCATCTGGTGAGGCTGTTTATAGAAAGAAAACCAATTCGGGGTTATTTAAACTTTATGGTGCTTTTGATGCTACAAATTTTGAACTTATACAAGAAGATATAAACGAACCAGAAGGCGCTTATTTCAAATTAAACAATAACAACGTTTATTTAAACGGATCGTATCAAGGCGTTTTAAACGACACTTGGACACTCTTTGGAGGTGTTAGCTATACACATGCTAAAAACAATTTAAATATTATTGAAAGCACTATTAATGACACTGAAAACTCATTGCACGCCAAGGTTAAGCTTAAAAATAGAATTAGTAACAGGCTGAAACTGTATTTTGGTGCAGAGTACTTTGCAACCGATTTTGAAGAATCTTATAATGATGAAACTATCAATACTGTTAATTATGGTTATAATAATAATATAGCAGCAGCTTATGCCGAAGCAGATATTTTTATATCTAAAAAGCTAGCTTTTAAAACAGGTTTACGCGGTGAGTATAGTGCCTTGTTTAAAGATTTCTCCTTAGCTCCTAGATTGTCTTTGGCTTATAAAACCACAGATAAAAGTCAAGTATCATTGGCGTATGGTAATTTTTACCAAAACCCATCGAGTAATATTTTAAAGTTTAATCAAGAATTAAAAGCTGAAAACACATCGCATTATATTTTTAATTATCAATACAATGTAGATAGAAAACTATTTAGAGCTGAAGCATATTATAAAACCTATAACAATTTGGTGAAATACGATAGCGATTTCGCAAACTTTGATAGTAATTATAGCAACAGCGGAAGTGGTTTTGCAAGAGGTATCGATTTCTTTTGGAGAGACAGTAAAAGCATCAAAAACTTTGATTATTGGGCAAGTTACTCGTTTTTAGACACAGAACGTAATTATAAAAACTACCCAACCAAAGCACAACCTAATTTTGCAAATACCCATAACTTATCTTTGGTTGGCAAATATTGGGTAGACAAATGGCGCAGTCAAGTTGGGTTTAGTTATGCTTATGCCTCAGGTAGAACCTATACCAATCCTAACGAATCTGGTTTTTTAAATAATAAAACTAAAGCCTTTAATAGTCTGAGTTTAAATTGGGCATATTTAATTAGTCCACAAAAAATACTTTATGCTTCTGTAAATAATGTGTTAGGTTTTAAAAATATTTACGGTTACCAATACGCCAATACGCCAGATGTAAATGGTAATTTTAACAGACGTGCTTTATATCCTGCAGCAGACCAATTCTTTTTTGTAGGATTCTTTTGGACGATAAGTGAAGATAAAAAGAGTAACCAGTTGGATAATTTATAGGGCGTTACCCTATATCCTGAATTTAGTTCAGGACCTAGGGTCGGGCTATCCGTTACAAGTCCTCGCACTTCTCCCGACAACTATCGGGATCAGGCTGTGGGCTTTCCACTGCTATCCCTAACGCGGGCATATCTGCTAGCTTGGTTTTTTAAACTGAAAGTGGTTTTGTTTTTAGGACAGGTTCGCTTACCGTTAAATATATGGCGAGTTGGGCAGAAAATAAACGATTACTTTCAGTTTAGCCACAAGCCAAATCTTTTTATTTTGTTTTAATTTTTCTCATTTAATACCAAATCAAAAGATTTGGCGGACTTAGTAAATAGACAACAACCTTTGGATTAAACACTAATCGCCCAATTTGCTATATATAATGCTGCGCGTTCGGCTTTATTTTTTATTTACCGTTATCTTTTCGTGAAATTTAGTTTCTAAAATCCGTAGCAACTTTTCAAGTTCTTGTTTTTTTAGATTTAATCCTATTATTACTTTTTCTCCAATCAAGTTAACTTCAAGTTTCTCTTTGGTTACGTTTATGTTGATTTTTCCAAAAGGGTCGAAACTCTCATTCGATTCTGAAGATTCTAAGTGATAACATTCCGTGTCATATTCATATTCATCTTCAGCGTAAGTCTTTTGTATTAAAAGATATTTTTCAACACTATTCATTATCTCCTCATCAGTTTTATACTGGTCATCTGCTGACCTTGAATCTGAAAATATCACAGTACACCCCAATTCTTCATCTTGGATTGTTAGTTCTATACATTGAAAATTAATTTCCATTTTGTTTGTCTAATAATAGCATTTTGTTTTCATTCTTCTGTTTTTTTAGCTGACGCACAACGTTGATGTGGATATGAAATCGTTTTAATGTTTTATATCCTACGTTACCTGCCTGTCGGCAGACAGGAACGAAGGTAGCTGAAATTTTTTATAAAGTCAAGCAACAATCCAAAATCAATAATCTCATTCAATCCCGAAATTTTGACATTCCATCAAAACCTAAAAATGAAAAAATGACAGAAATCTGTTAAAAAAATATTAAGAAAATGTCATATATAAAAAGAGAATACCTTTTGGTATTTTATTTGCTTATTTATCAGTGAAAATAAATGTTTAACTTAAATTTTTAATTATGAGTAATTTAGCAACATTACCGAAAAATGGAGGTTTAGCAAATAATAATACGGCACAAAACTTCCAATCGTTATCTAACTGGTTTGATGATTTTTCACTCGGAGAACTTCCTTCGTTATTTGCTTCAAACTTTAACACAGGTATATCACTTCCTAAAGTAAATGTTAAAGAGGAAGCTGATGCTTTTGTTGTAGAAATGGCAGTACCAGGATTGATAAAATCTGACTTCAATTTAAATTTAGAAAATAATATTCTGTCTATTTCTGCTGAAATTGAAGAAAATAATGAAGAAAAAGAAGATGGTTACACAAGAAGAGAATTTGGTTATTCTTCTTTTAAAAGAACCTTCGCTTTGCCTGAAACTGTTGAGGATAGCAAAATAAACGCAAAGTATAATGAGGGTATTTTGAATATACATCTCCCTAAAAAAGAAGAAGCAAAACAAAAACCAGCAAGAAGTATCAAAATTTCTTGATTGTAGATGACAAACAAATTTTTAAGAGACTGTCTGAAAAGTCAATTTTGGAGTAAATTGTCACATTGAGCGCAGTCGAAATGCATTGGAAATCAAGATTATAACGTTTTCGACTGCGCTCAAACTGACAACTCGAAAAACTTTTCAGACAGTCTCTTTGTATGCTTAAATATATCTAAAACCGAATATAAAATACGACATCATCAGAATATGGGATTTATTTTACGATATGACAAATATCATATTTGTTTTGCTGAGTATATGATAATTTTACACTATTGAAATTATGATGATGATTCATCAGTTAAAAACTAAATGTTATGGAAGCTAAAAAGAATCCACAACTAGAAATAGGAAGAAACAGTAGCATATATTTTGCTATTGGGTTGAACTTAATGTTACTTCTATCTTGGAGCGCTTTAGAATATAGAACATACGAAAGAGACGATGTAGATATTGATGTTGTAGAAATGCAAAGCGAATTTGAAGAAGAAATCCCAATAATTAATGTAAACACACCGCCACCGCCACCTCCACCAGTAGTAATGAGCGAAGCTGTTGAAATTGTAGAGGATGCTGAAGAAATTGAAGAAACGGTCATTGAAAGTACGGAAATAGGACAAGACGATGCTATTGAAGCTATTGTTGATGTGGCCGATGTTGAAGTTGAAGATATAGATGAAGACGTACAAGTAGCATTTGCAGTTATTGAAGATGTACCTGTGTTTCCGGGTTGCGAAAAGTTATCTAAAAAAGCTACTAAAGATTGTTTTCAGAAAAAAATACAACAGCATGTAGCTTCTAACTTTAACTACCCTCAAACTGCTTTAGATCTAGGTATTCAAGGGAGGGTATCGGTTATATTTGTAATTGATAAAACTGGACGTATTATTGGAATTCGATCTAGAGGTCCTGATAAAATTTTAGAAAAAGAAGCAGAACGAATTATTAGTATATTGCCAAAAATGAAACCTGGCAGACAGCGTGGTAAACCTGTAAAAGTGGCTTATGCTGTGCCTATCTTCTTCAAATTTCAAGAAGGTTAATTAGTGTTTGGACGGAAACACAGCAAAATTAAATTTGTTTCTTTTTGCGCCCTTTCAGTTTATTTTTAATCGCTTGATACTAAGGCATCAACTCATAAAAACTAAACAAAAATGACATCAAAAATAATTCAAATTATAAAAATCGTCTGTTTCCGTCCAGACACTAATTAGGTAGTAAGACGTTTATTTGATATAATATCAATGTGAGGAAAAGGCAATCTGAATATTTTCAGATTGCCTTTATATTTTATACCTGTGCTTGAATGCATCATTATGTAGTATCAGTTTTCTAAAGTCACTAGGCTTTTTTCCTAATTCAATTTTAAGCCATCACTTTCTTCTATAAGCTTATCAAAATTTGCTTCACCAACGTTGTATTGTAATTTGTGTTATAGGTGGAATTATAATAAAGTTATACGAGGTTTAACATTTCATCAACAAAAAATAACAGTTCGGTAAGTCATTTTTTAAAAAATGCTC
>NZ_CAXBLF010000064.1:0-16748 GCF_963976535.1 uncultured Algibacter sp.
ACACTGAACACTGAACACTGAACACTGAACACTGAACACTGAACACTGAACACTGAACACTGTTTACTGTTTACTGTTTACTGTTTACTTTAAAAATTGCTGTGCAATTTTTTCAGCTTTTCTACTTTCAGAATAATCGTAAAAACCTTCTCCTGATTTTATTCCTAATTTACCTGCTCTTACCATGTTAACTAACAGAGGGCATGGTGCGTATTTGGGGTTTTTAAATCCATCATACATCACATTCAAAATTGATAAACATACGTCTAATCCAATAAAATCTGCTAACTGTAATGGACCCATAGGGTGTGCCATACCTAATTTCATAACGGTATCAATGGCTTCAACACTGGCAACGCCATTGTATAATGTTTCTATAGATTCATTGAGCATAGGCATTAAAATACGGTTTGCTACAAAACCTGGATAGTCATTTACTTCAACAGGAATTTTGCCTAAGGTTTTAGAAAGCGCCATAATGGTATTAGTAACGTCATCACTTGTATTATAACCTCTAATAATCTCAACCAATTTCATAATTGGTACTGGATTCATAAAATGCATCCCAACTACCTTTTCTGGTCTAGAAGTTACGGCTGCTATTTGTGTTATAGAAATTGAAGATGTGTTTGTTGCCAAAATTGTTTTTTCGGGGCAAGTACTATCTAATTCTTTGAAAATTTTTAGTTTTAAATCAACGTTTTCTGTGGCCGCTTCAATCACTAAGTCAATGGTTTTGACGCCTTCGGCTATGTTAGTATGCGTAGTTATGTTGGCTAAAGTTTTAGATTTTTCTGCTTCAGAAATTTTTTCTTTAGCAATCATTCTATCTAAATTCTTGACAATGGTAGCTATTCCTTTTTCTATAGAAGCTTCACTAATATCAATAAGTGCCACTTTAAACCCACTTTGGGCAAAGGTATGAGCAATACCATTTCCCATGGTGCCTGCTCCAATAACTGCGATGTTTTTCATAATCCTCTCTTAAGCTCTCCAAAGGAGAGAAACTGTTTTGTTAATAGTACCGTCTAATTTAGTTTAATTATAAGTTTTACCCATTAGAGTTTCCTTCCCTATGGAAAGGACAAAAGATGGGATTAAAAACTATTTATAATTTGAGTCGCAACACGCAAAGCTTCAGTGCCGTCATGGAGCGTAACAATAGGCGTTGTGTTATTATTTATTGCATCAGCAAAGGTTTCCAATTCATCTAGAATTGAATTATTGTCTGGTATAGGTGGATTATCAAAATAGATTTGCTTTTTAACACCTTCAGCATTTTGCAAAATCATATCGAAATCTCCAGGGTTTTCTGGAGCGTCTTTCATTTTTACAACTTCACATTTTTTAGTTAAGAAGTCCACCGAGATGTAAGCATCTTTTTGGAAGAAACGTGCTTTACGCATTTTTTTAAGTGAAATTCTACTTGCTGTTAAGTTAGCTACACAACCGTTTTCAAATTCTAATCTGGCATTAGCAATATCTGGTGTGTCACTTATAACTGAAACACCACTTGCTGAAACGCTTTTAACTTTAGATTTAACAACACTTAAAATAATATCTATGTCATGAATCATTAAATCCAAAACAACAGGCACATCAGTGCCTCTGGGATTAAATTCTGCTAAACGGTGTGTTTCAATAAACATAGGAGAATTAATTTCATCCTTTACAGCTAAATATGCAGGATTAAAACGTTCCACATGACCTACTTGTCCACGTAAGTTATGTTCCGCTAAAAGTTCTCTAATATGTTCAGCTTCTTCAACGGTATTTGTAATTGGCTTTTCAATAAAAATATGCTTTCCTTTTGCAATAGCCTGTTTTGCACAATCATAATGTGATAGTGTAGGCGTAACAATATCAACCATATCAACAGCATCAATTAATGCATCAATGGAGTTGAAAAACTTATACCCAAACTCAGCTTCTACTTTTTTACCATTGTCTTTATCGGCATCATAGAACCCTACAAGATTATATTTTTCAGATTGTTTAAGAAGTCTTAAATGAATTTTACCTAAGTGACCAGCACCAAGAACTCCAGCTTTTAGCATAATGTTTTCGTTTTCAACAAAAATAAGATATTTAAAACATGAAGTTAGGTAATTAATCTAAAAATTTTGGGTTTATAATTATGAAAAATAAAATCTGAATAAATAGTTTTAAGCTTGAAAATCTTTACCTAATTTTAGCAAACCAAATGCCACCATAATTGAAAGACACTTTTAAGCACCAAGGATTAAGACAGCAACTTGTTAACATATTAAAAAACAAAGGTATAACAGATGCAAATGTTTTAAAAGCCATAGGGAAGATACCAAGACATTTGTTTATGGATTCTGGTTTTTTAGACCATGCATACCAAGATAAAGCGTTTCCTATTGCGGCAGACCAAACGATTTCTCAACCTTACACAGTTGCTTTTCAATCTGAATTATTACAAATTAAAAAAGGTGATAAAATTCTGGAAATAGGAACGGGTAGTGGCTACCAAACGGCTGTTTTATGCGAATTAGGAGCTAAAGTTTATAGTATTGAACGTCAAAACGAGTTGTTTAAAAAAACCAGTAAATTTTTACCAAAGTTAGGATATCGTGCTAAAAAACTGATTTTTGGCGATGGTTATATTGGTTTAGAAGAAGAAGCGCCTTTTGATGGAATCATTGTAACTGCTGGTGCTCCTTTTGTGCCTAAACCTTTGCTTAGTCAATTAAAAATAGGAGGCAAGCTTGTTATTCCTGTTGGGGATGATGTGCAAGTCATGACTATGTTTACTAGAAAAGGGCCCAAAAAATTTGATCAGGAAGAATTTGGCGAGTTTAGGTTTGTACCTTTATTAGAGGATAAAAATTAATTATTTTCTTTTGGTACATGACAAAAATTTAAAATAGAACTTTAAACTGCACATATATACTGTATTACGGCTTTTTCGTTAAGAAGACCTGACAGGTTTTGAAAACCTGTCAGGTCTTTGTTATCTTATAAATTGTGAGTAGTTTATTTCTCAAAATTAATTTTTGTCATGTACTTAATTGCCTTCTACATTATTTTTGAAATATGCCAAACAGCTCACTTCCCATTCTTGATTCCATAGAATTATAACAATCTTCAAAACATATAATTTTAAAAAATGGGTCAAAATAATTTGAATATTCTTCTTTATCACCTCCAAATGGGCGTTTATCCATATCTCCAGTTAATGGAAAATTAAACCATAAACCAACTAGTTTTCCATTGTTATTAAGCAAATCACACATTTTAGTTGCATAGCGTTGCCGATTATATTTTGTAGGAGGAAAAGAGCAGAAAAATGTTTGCTCCAAAATCAAATCATAGTTTCCTTTATGAGTGAAAAAATCACCTTGTATCGTTTGGTTTAAGGGGAAATCTGGAACTCTAATACGAAATGCGTCAAGAGGTTCATTAGAAATATCTAAAACAGAAACATGCTTAAATCCTTGTTTGAAAAGATATTCTGCTTCATAAGAGTTGCCAGCTCCAGGAATTAATATTTTTAAATTCTTATTTTCTAGTTGGTCAATATACTGTTTAATTGGAGTTGAAGGCGCACCAATATCCCATCCTGTTTGATTTTCTAAATAGCGTTGAGACCAGTATTGTTGTTGTTCTTTTGAATTGTCTTGATTAAACATAACCTTAAAAATAAGAGTAGTAAATTGTGGTTTTTAAACATAAAGGATAGAAGTTATGATGCGCATAAATGTTTTATTTAAGGTAAGTATTTTTCAGGAATAGGATGGTCTTTGGTTTCTTGAGCCCAATAAATATTAACTACCCACCAGCGTTTACCATCGTTTAGCAATTGAATACTGTTGATGCCTCTCATAAAAGGGATGTCATCCGATTCGCTATGGAATGATTCATAAGTACTAAATACTTGGGTGATATTCCCGAAGGTGTCAGTTTTCCGATGTATTTCTTTTTCAAAAAAGCCATTTTCAACCAACCACTCTCCAGAACTTTTAATATAATCATCAGGGGTCATGTAACGTACCCTATAATTTTCAGATTTATCAAAACCTGAAGGAATCAATTTTGCATCGGGTGCGAATAGAAATTTTAGTTGCTTCCAATTTCTTTTTACTCCTTTTTCACCTGAAATAACGGCGTATAAGTTTTTAATAGTACTATCTAAAGTTAAAACGGAAGTGCTGTCAATTTCAAATTCAAAATCGGCTTCACTCTCTTTTTTTGATTTTTCTTGTGCCTGAATATTGAAAGACAAAGCACCAATTAATAGAAATGTTAATAGTTTTTTCATAATAAAAAATTTAAATGAGTTCATTGGTAAATTAGAGAATTTCAATAATTTAAAGCGTTAATGAACGCTTAAAATTTAAAAGCTTTCCTCAATTTTTATTGAGGTTTCAATTGAATTTGTCATTCCCATGAAATCGAAAGATTCATGAATTCATTATTATGAAATGTAAAACAATGAATAAAATGGTAATCTAAGCATAACATATGCTATTTATAAATTTTCTTGATTCTATCAAGATCGCGCTTATTGTCTCTATCTTTTATAGTCTCACGCTTATCAAACAATTTTTTACCTTTCGCCAACGCAATATTTAGTTTTGCATAGCCTTTATCATTAATAAACAATCGTAAGGGGATAATAGTGAGCCCTGTGTTCTGAACTGCTTTATTAAGTTTCTTAAGCTCTTTTTTATTTAAAAGTAACTTTCTAGTCGCTTTAGGTTTATGGTTGTAATAATTTCCAAAAGCATATTCTTGAATGGTCATATTCACTACAAAAAGCTCTCCGTTTTCGCTAAACTCACAAAAGCTTTCAGTAATAGAAGCTTTGCCACTTCTAATAGATTTTATTTCGGTACCAGTTAACACAATTCCAGCGGTGTACTTATCTAAAATTTCATATTGAAAGCGTGCTTTCTTATTCTGTATGTTTATGTTTTTTTGCATGAAGCACAAAACTACATAAATTATTGTGAGAATTTCATTTGAATTTATTCAAAAGTTAAAGAAACATTAATCCGTTTTATGATTAGACAAATATTCCTATTTTAGCCTATATGAAGAAGTTTTTTTTATCGTTTTTTTTATTGACTGTGTTGTTCTCATGCAAAAGCGCTAAAAAACATAACGAGCAAATCACCAAATTACACAGCGTTGCCGAATTACATAATGATGTTGATAAGTTATACCAACAATTAAAACGGCATCATCCTAAATTGTATCAATATACTTCTAAAGCAAAATTAGATTTTAAGTTTGATAGTTTAAAAACATCTATAACTACGCCGATTGATTCAAGAGCATTCTATAAAAAAATAGCTCCTGTTGTTGTTTACGTAAAACAAGGTCATGTTTCTGTAAGTTCTGCAAGCAAGTGGTTTACTAAAAAAGAAAGAAAACAACTTAAAAAGAAAAAATTTGAATTTTATGATTTAGATTTTGATTATTTAGAAGGTAAGCTTTGGGTGAAAGATTATAGAGGCAAAGATTCTACCTTGGTAGGAAATGAAATAGTAAGTATAAATGAGGAACCAGCTTCCAAATTAGTTGAAACCTATAAGACACGTCTCTCGTCTGATGGCTATAATACAACGCTTCACAACAGGCTTGTGTCTAAAGGATTTTCAGTTTTTTATTACAGAGACAAAGGGTATGTTGATAGTTTGAAAGTTGCCTTTAAATCTAAGGATTCGTTGTTTACTAAAATGTTTAAACGCATTGATAAAAAGGAGAAGAAAGAAAAACTAGCAGATACCACTTTAGCAGAAAAAGTAAAACTAAAAAAACTTTCAAAAGAAGAAAAGAAAGCCAATAAACTAGCTAAAAGAAAACGAAAAAAGGATAACAAAAAATACGGTTATTTAGGAAAGCGAAATCAATATACACGCAATTTTAGTTTTAAAGGTAAAGATAGCGCAGTGGCGTACATGAAGTTACGAAGTTTTACCAACGGCAATTACAAGAAATTTTACAAGGCCAGTTTTTCAAAAATAGATTCAGCAAAAACCAAACATTTTATTTTAGACTTAAGAGATAATGGCGGAGGACGTATTTCTGAAATTGACTATCTGTATTCCTATTTAACTGATAAAGACTATCAATTTATTACAGAAAGTGAAGTTACAAGTAGAACACCATTTTTAAAGTCTATTATGGCTAATACCACACCAAATAGTCTAAAGGTTGCAAGTGCTTTATTATACCCAATTGTTGCAACTCATAATCTTCTTAAAACAAGAAAAAGAGATGGAAAACTGTATTATAAATTTAATCAGCATACCAAAATAAAACCCCCAAATGAGTTAAACTATAAAAACAGAATGTATGTGCTTATAAATGGAAATTCATTTTCTGCATCTTCATTGTTATCTACACATTTAAAAGCGAATAAACGTGCTACTTTTGTAGGCGAAGAAACAGGAGGTGCTTATAATGGTACAGTAGCAGGGATTTATAAAATTTATGAACTGCCAACTTCTAAAATAAAAGTGAGGATGGGTTTAATGCAAATAGAAGCACCTCAAAAACAAAGTCCAGATGGTTATGGTATTAAACCAGATGTTGAGATTTTACCTAATTTAAAAGATACTCAATCAAATATTGACACCGAATTAGAGTGGGTTTTAAAAGATATTTATAAGCAAGACTAATTTCCTCAAAAAAACTGTAAATCCTTTAAAACCTTGAATCTAAATTCGTATTTTTGATTTTCATTGTTAAAATAAAAATTTCAATATTATTATATGAATTCATACGATGTAGCCATTATCGGTTCTGGTCCTGGAGGATATGTAGCAGCCATTCGTTGCGCACAATTAGGCATGAAAACCGCCATTATAGAAAAATACTCAACATTAGGAGGTACTTGTTTAAATGTGGGTTGCATTCCAAGTAAAGCACTTTTAGATTCGTCACATCATTATGATGATGCCGTTAAGCATTTTGAGGAGCATGGTATTGAAGTGCCTGGAGAGGTAAAAGTGAATTTAGAGAAAATGATTGCTCGTAAACAAGCAGTTGTTGATCAAACGACAGGTGGTATTGATTTTTTAATGAAGAAAAATAAAATTGATGTGTATCAAGGTTTAGGGAGCTTTAAAGATGCTACTCATATCACGATTAAAGGTGAAGATACTACCGAGATTGAAGCAAAAAACACCATTATTGCAACAGGTAGTAAACCATCAAACTTACCATTTATAAAGCTTGATAAAGAACGTATTATTACATCTACAGAAGCTTTAAAGCTTAAAGAAATTCCAAAGCACATGATTGTTATTGGAGGTGGTGTTATTGGTTTAGAATTAGGGCAAGTTTACAGACGTTTAGGTGCTGAGGTTACTGTTGTAGAATATATGGATAGAATCATTCCAACTATGGATGCGGGTTTATCTAAAGAACTAAATAAAGTTTTCAAGAAAGCTAAATTTAAAATGCAAGTATCTCACAAAGTGAAATCTGTTGCCCGCAAAGGCGATGAAGTTATTGTGAAAGCCGATAATAAGAAAGGTGAAGAAGTAGAATTTAAAGGTGACTACTGTTTAGTGTCAGTTGGTCGTAAACCTTATACTGACGGTTTAAATACTGAAGCTGCTGGTGTGAAGTTAGATGATAGAGGCAGAGTAGAAGTTAACGAACATTTACAAACTAGTGCTTCAAATATATATGCTATTGGAGATGTTGTAAAAGGTGCGATGTTAGCGCATAAAGCTGAAGAAGAAGGCGTTTTTGTAGCTGAAACTTTAGCAGGACAAAAACCACATATAGATTACAATTTAATTCCAGGTGTTGTTTACACATGGCCAGAAGTTGCTGCAGTTGGAAAAACAGAAGAAGAACTTAAAGAAGCAGGCGTGGATTACAAAGTTGGATCATTCCCAATGCGTGCTTTAGGTAGAAGTAGAGCGAGTATGGATTTAGATGGTTTCGTTAAAATTCTTGCTGATAAAACAACAGATGAAATTTTAGGCGTACACATGATTGGAGCTCGTGCAGCAGATATGATTGCTGAAGCAGTTGTAGCTATGGAATTCAGAGCATCTGCTGAAGATGTAGCTCGAATGTCTCATGCGCACCCAACGTTCACAGAAGCTATTAAAGAAGCAGCTTTAGCGGCTACTGAAGATCGAGCATTGCATATTTAACTAATTCCTGCTTAAGCAGAAATCATAAAAAGTAAAAGGCTGTCTTGAATTCAAGACAGCCTTTTACTTTTTTAAATAAGTTTAATTTTAAAACAAATCATTCAAAACTTTAGCCAACCTAATACCAGCAATTTGTAACTGACTTCTAACCGTTTTAAAATGGTCGTAAGAATAACGATATTTTAAATTCTCATCAGGTTTGGCAGAAACATATACTTTTTTTGTTAATTGATGTGTTTCATTTACCCAATCTATAATTGAACCTTTTTGAATAGCTTTTACTTGTTTTTTTGAGAGCACATCTTCATTTTCAGCTAATTCGCTATATGTCATATTATATTTATCAATCATTTCACTGTCCCAAACTCTATGCATATTAGAATCTTCATAAAACCACTGTACTTTAAAGTCATTACCGCCTTTATCTTCTTGTAACCCAACATGCATGGGTTGGTGCAAATCGCCAATTAAATGAATTAAGAGTTTTAAGTAAAAGGCTTTATCATCATCTGAAGCATTTTTATCAAGGATAACTTTTTTACAATATGCAATACCAGTAACTAAATCACCTTTGCTATTCTTTTTAGAGTTTTCATAGTTTTCATCTAATGGCATATTAATATAGTGCCATGTATAGAATTCATTGTAGCGTCTATCAGATTTTATCTCATCAGCAAACGTAGAAACAAAAGCCAGTGATTTTCTATTTAATAAGCGTTTTACTTCTCTTTTTGTTTTACCATTTAAGTGGTTGTCTGCTATTTTTCCAACAACACGATGTCCTGTTGCTCCCCAAAAATTAACAGCTGCATAGCTTTTTAAGGGTAAAACAAAAAGGGCAGCTAAAAGGAAGGTGTAAACTAATTTCATGTGTTTGTATTTATTGTTTTTTATCCCGATCGTTATCGGGAGTCACATGCTGTTCGCTATTAATCATTTCATTGAGTGATAGTGCCTTTAGCATGCTCGATTCATAAACTTAATTTTTGGCTAATTTATAAATATCAGACTTAAGAATATAAATTAAAACTAGAGTTAACAAAAGTTTAATGCTTTACTTGATTTTGTTTCTAGCAAAAAAACTTTTGCCTAACAAATGCGTATTTAATAATAAAGGGTTTAAAGTGAAAAATTATTTTTTGAATATCATGTGACTTTATAAATAAGAACGTGTCTTAAACATTATAACAACTAAATAGCGAAAGCTAAATTTGAAAACCCTAGACAAGAATAATAAACTATCTGATGAACATCTAGTAGAAGCAATTGTGAGTACAAATAACACATTGCTTTTCGAGGTTTTATATGATCGATACGCCAGATTAGTGTATAACAAGTGCTATGGTTTTGCAAAAGATGAAGACGAAGCCAAAGATTTAACACAAGATGTTTTTTTAAAACTCTTTGTTAAATTGGCTAGTTTTAAAGCGAAAGCGAAGTTTTCAACGTGGTTGTATGCGTTTACTTATAACCATTGTGTAAATTATGTAACTAGAAATACGGCTAAGAAATTTGAAAAGCAGTCGGTTGATTATAAAGATATAGAGAACCTTTCTGATGATTATGATGAAGACGATAATAGTTTTCTAAACATGAAAATTGAAAAGTTAAAAGTAGCATTGGAGCTTATATCTCCTGGGGAGAAAATGATTTTATTGTTAAAATACCAAGATTTTCTTTCTATAAAGGAAATTGAAAGCGCTCTTGGTATTGGAGAAAGCGCAGTTAAAATGAGAATTAAGCGCGCAAAAGACAAGCTTATAACCGTGTATAACAAAAACCAAAATTAATGGATAATCCATTCAAACATATAAACCAGCCGCTTAAGGAAGTTCCGCAGGAGCTTAAAGCGAAGGTTATGAGTGACATTGCTATGGCAAAACTCATAATGGAGCTGGCTGCTCTGTTTTCATATAATATTGGTGATGTTATTGAAACCGTAATACGAAGTAGAAAAACCAACAAATAGATTACAATACCTTAATAACCCTAACTAAAATAGAATAACAATGGAAAAAGCGACACAATGGAAAGATATGGCCATGGAATCTTTATCAACAATGTGGCTAGAAATTTCTAAAATCTTCCCTAATATTATAGGAACCATAATTGTGCTGGTTTTTGGCTGGCTTTTAACAAAGCTTATTGTTAAAATCATTAAAAAGGCTTTAAAACTAGCAAAGGCTAATAAGTTAGATGATGCTATAAATGAAATCGAGATTGTTGAAGGTAAAAAACTAAACTTTGATACCGTAAAAGTAGTATCAAATTTTGTGAAGTGGATTATGTATATCATGCTATTGATAATGGCATCAGACATTATGAATTTAACCATGATTTCTGCACAGATTAGTAACTTGTTAACCTATTTGCCTCAATTATTTGCTGCGTTAGTCATATTTACTGTTGGATTAATTTTAGCAAATCTTATTAAAAAAGGCTTAAAATCATTTTTTGTATCTATGGATTTATCTGGAGCCAAAATAATAAGTCAAGTGGTCTTTTTTATCATTTTGATTTTTGTTTCTATTACTGCGTTAAACCAAGCTGGAATTGATACTGAAATTGTTACAAGTAACTTAACAATGATTTTAGCAGCGTTTTTATTAGCATTCGCATTAGCATTGGGTTTTGGAGCTCAAAAAGTAGTGGGCGATTTATTAAGAACATTTTATACGAGAAAAACCTATGAAATAGGGCAGAAAATAGAGTTTAACAGCATTAAAGGCGAAGTTGAATCTATCGATGGCATAACAGTAACAATAAAAACAAAAGAAGGAAAATTAATAGTGCCAATTAAAGATATTGTAGAGAGTCAAGTAAGGATACAGGATTAACTATAAGTTAGGGTTAAAATTTGGTTAGTTATTTTTCTGTAAACCGAAAAACTCTCTACATGTTATAAACCCTTTTCATTAATCTCGTGTTCATCGAGAGGAAAAGGGTTCTTTTTTGTTAAGACATAAACCTTTATATCTACAACAAAAGGGCAAATTTAATTGTGTGAATAGTTAAATTTAAAATTCAATTTTTTATGACTATCTATAAAACAGGGTTATTCCTACTCGTATTTTTATGCTTAATCGATTAATTAAGTCTTTAATCGATATGTTCTGATTTTTTTTATATAAAAATTCAAAATGTATGTAATACGATAATATTGGGTTAATAATAACCTTAACTCGATTTAGTTTTGACAGACGAAGAATTAGTATCAAAAATTGTTAGTAGTAACGACGCAAAACTTTTTGGAATTTTATATGATAGATTTTCAAAAAACATTTATAATAAATGTTACTCTTTTGTAAATAATGAAGATGAAGCGAAAGATTTAACTCAGGATATTTTTTTAAAATTATTTGTAAAACTTTCTAGTTTTAAAGGTAACTCTAAATTTTCCACATGGGTTTATTCTTTTACTTATAATCACTGTGTGAATTATGTAACTCGTAGTCCTTTTAAAAAGCACGAAGTACGTCTTACAGATACTTATAAAATAGATAATTATTCAGAAGAAATAGAAATGATCGACGATGATTATTCAGGTGAAAAATTAAATAGGGCTCTAAAAAAGATATCTGCTGATGATAGATCAATATTATTATTAAAATATCAGGATGATTTAACTATTAAAAACTTGATGAATTTAATGGGTATTAGTAGTAGCGCCGTAAAAATGAGAATTAAAAGAGCACGAGAACGACTAGCTTATTCTTATGCTTCATAAAATATATTTAAAAAGTATATAGATATTGTAGAAAGCAAGTAAGTACGCAGGATTACCTTTAAGTTAGGGTTAATTTGGTTGGTTACTTTTCCTGAAACTGAAAAACTCTCTACATGTTATAATCCCTTTTCTCCCGATAAAATTCGGCATTGAAAGGGGATTTTTTTTTAGAATTTTTCCAGAATTCGTAACACATCCTTTTTATAACTTCTACTAATGGTTAAAGCGGTGTTGTTTATAGTAATTTCTTCGTTTGTAAACGACGTAATATGCTTTAATGCTATGATATAAGAACGATGAATTCTTAAAAAGGATTTACTTGGTAGTTTTGCTTCAATGGTACTTATAGTTTCTCTGGTAACTATAGTTTCATCGGCTAAATGAATTTTAATATAGTCACTATAACTTTCAATATAGATGATAGATTCAAAATCAATTTTAACCATACGTCTATCCGCTCGTACAAACATAAAATCGTTGTTGGCTGTTTCTGTATATTCAGTATGTTTTGAATCTGTATGTATGTCAAAATAACTATTCACAGCTTGTTGTAATCTATCAAAAGAAATTGGTTTTAGCAGGTAATCTACAGCTTGCAATTCAAAACCCTCAACAGCAAAATCACGATAGGCCGTTGTGAAAATTATTTTAACATCTTTATTAATAGATTTCGCAAAGGATATTCCGGAGATTTCGGGCATATTAATATCAAGGAACACCAAGTCTATTTTATGTGCTCTCAATACACTAAAAGCTTCAATAGCATTACTACAACTCGCAACAATTTTTATTTTAGGTATTTTTGATACATGCGTTGCTATGACTTCTCTAGCAATAGCTTCATCATCAACTATAATACATAATATGTCTTTGTTTTGTCGCATCAATTAAACCGTTTTAAGCTTTAAATTTACTTTAAATAATCCGTTTTCATTATTAATATTTAGTGTGTATTGGTCTTTATAAATCATATCTAGTCGCTTTTTAATGTTTTCTAAACCAATCCCGTTTTCTGAAATAGCATTAGTGTTACTGGTATTTTCAATTTCAAAAAACAGGCTCTTGATTTCGCAGTATAACTTGATGTTAACATTAAGTATACCTTTTTTTAAACTCCCATGCTTAAAGCTATTTTCCACAAATGGCAGTAGGAGCATAGGCGCTATTTTGGTGTCTTCTAAAATGTTTTCAGTCTCAAAATGAATATGAAGCTTATCATTAAAGCGCATTTTTTCTAACTCAATGTAATCATTAATATGATTTATTTCGTCGTTAAGAGATACAAAAGGTTTATCTACTTGATACAGCAAATAATCCAACAAGTTTGAAAGCTTTAAAATCATTTCAGGAGTTTCATCAGCTTTTTTTAAAGCAAACCCATACATGGTATTTAAGGTGTTAAAAAGGAAGTGGGGATGAATTTGCATCTTCAAATAATTCAACTCTTGCTCTTTTAATTTTAGTTGCGTTTCTAAAATTTTAGTTTCTAGTTTTTTGGCTTCTTCAGTGTGTTTTAAATTTAGTTTTAAAAGTTTAAACGCACTAACAATAATAACCACCAAGTAAACAGCAATAGCAACAAATAATAAGCTTTTACTAATCGGCGCCATGTTTGAATACTCAAAATTTGAGAGATAAACAAGACCATAGAATACCGAAATAACAATAAGATAAGCCGAAATAATTAGGGTATATAAACTATACAACCCAAACAAAAAGTAACGTTTTGTAATAAGATATTCAGGAATTATTTTATAAATAAAAACATAGGTTGTTGCAATAGTAATGGGCATTAAAAATAAAGAGAATGATAAAACGTAACTAAAATCGCTACTATCTACACCAAAAAAGTAGGTGTAAAATAACAAGACGCCACACCAAAACATAATGTGGAGAATAATCTGCCCTATTTTTTTTAAAATGAATTGTCTTTTTAACATTACTTTAATACTATAGGGAAATTTGTCAATTCGAGTGAATTTTACTCATTTTTATGAGTGAAATTTGTATCGAGAATAAAATTTGCCGTTTCAAAACCTGTTCTCGATACAACCCCTCAAAACATGGGGGTCACTCGAACTGACATTTAGTTTAGCTTAATAAATCGAAATGCACAACAGGTTATACTACAATAATACTATAAATTTAGAGCTAACAAAGATTTTGTAGACGAATAACAGGATTAGTATCAGTTTTAACCTGATGTTAATTTAATTGCTAAATTAGTCATCTGTCGCATTTTAATTTATGGAGGACGTAAAGGCTATAAGTTTGTAGCATGTTTAATTAAAACCATTTATTATGAATTTATTATCAGTTATAGCGTTGAATCCTTTTGTAGATAGATTTATGGAAGGCGGACCATTATTTATGTCTCTTATTTTAATATGTCTTTTACTAGCTTTGTCTTTTGTTGTTATGGGTTTTGTAAATCTTAAAAAGAACGTGCTTAAATCAAAAAAAATGACCGGTTTAGCATCAGATGCTAGCATTCTAGGTTTGGTAATTGGCTTTTTAGGATCTATTATAGGCATGATTACTGCGTTTGATGCTATTGAGTCTATGGGCGATATTAGTTCAGGTATGATGGCTGCTGGACTAAAAGTGTCGTTCTTAACAACTGTTTTTGGTGCTGTTACTTTTATTCTTCCAAGAATTGGCATTATTATTTTAAAAGCGTTACAAAAAAGTTAGTATCAGTTAGCGGTTCTTTTTCAATCCATATAAAATATCTTTTTCATGTATTTGAAAAAGGGATTTTTTGTTTATAATTAAGTACAAGTACGTATTGATTTTTTGGCAAGAAAATTCTAACTTGGCTTATCGACTGATAAAAGTCATTAAAACGACGTCATATCATTAAAGTTGGCAATAATTAATATGAATTTAGAACAATTATATTTTATAGCAGAGATTATAGCCGCATTAGCTGTAATAATTTCTATCATTTATTTGGGTGTTCAAATACGAAATACTAGAATACAAAACAAGAAAGAAATGTATTTGGATATGTCTAAATTTCGTTCTGAATTAACTTTAAAATTGGCATCTGACAAAGGGCTATCGTACATTGTTGCTCAAGGTCTATCCGCAAAATCTAAAATGACCCCAAACGAGTATTTTCGTTTTTCCAATTTTGCCTTCGCCTATTTTATAGGTTACGAAGTTGCATTTCAAAGGAATCAAAGTAATGATATGGATGATGATATAGCAAAAGGATTGAAAGACTCTCTTAATTGGTGGTTATCATTACCAGGTGTACAAGTCTTCTGGAAGAATAATTCAGAATTTGGTTTTTCAAATAAATTCAAGAATTACATTAACAAATCAATTAATGAAGTAAATAAAAATAGTAAAAATCAATATCAAAATCACATAGAGTTTATGGCAAGTGCTGGAGAAAGAATCATTGCTAAAACAGAAATTTTGAAAGATGAAGGGTAGTAATTAATAAAAACTATTGCCAATAAAGTACAACACCTAATTCAAATAATTTACCCCCGCTACCGCTAAGTTGTACTTAGTGGCGTTCCGAGTAAGAAACACTGATATAATTCATTAAAACGACGTCATATCATTAAAGTTGGGTAGAATTTTAAAAAAAACTAAATCAATAATATGTTATGAGCATAATCAGAACTCTACTAATCATTTTTGGACTAATTTTAATTAGTTCCATTTCCTTTGCACAAGAAGAAATTACCTATTTAAGTTATTATCCAAAAGTAGAATACAATGCTAAAGTTGCTGAAAGTAATACTTCAGATGATGGCTCTATGTTTGAAAAAATTGTCATAGACGCATTTGATTCTAGAGTTCCATTCTATGTTATTAAGCCAGAAATTAATAAAACAAACAAGTTTGTTATACTCCTTCACGGCATAACTGGAAGTAAAGAAAATTGGGTTAATCCAACATCAAGCCTGTCTAAAAAATATGTAAAATTAAAAGATTCATTAGTGTCAATCGGCTACAATGTTATAATACCTGATGCTAAATATCACGGAGAAAGAAGTTATGAAGCCGACTTTGCATCTCCAATTTCATTTTTCTCAACACAAGATGTACAAAAAATACACAACCTTTGGTCAACTACTGTTAAAGATATTAGAGTAATAATGGACTATATGCAATCATTTTCGAAAGAGGAGCAGATTACTTTTGATGTAGTTGGGTACAGTATGGGTGGATTAATGGCTATTTATTTAAATTCAGTTGATGACAGATTGAACCGCATAGTTGCTTGCGTAGCACCTTTGGGAAATACAATTAAGGCAGGTATGAGTTTAGGACTCAATGAGGAGAATGCTAAAAAGGTGGAGGAACACTTTTCAAGTGAAATATATGCGCCTTTACAAAAAGCACCTATTACTTTACTTATGGGAACAAAAGATGGTTGGTATACTGAAAAGGAGGCACAAGATTTTTATAATAACATCGAGATTAAATCCAAAACATTGAAATTCTACGAATCAGGACATTATTTACCTGAAGAATTTATTTCAGATGTGATTAAATCATTAAACAAAAAGTAAAAAACTCTACACAATAACTAAGCATATGGCGTGCCGATAGGCCGACGCTATATGCCTGTTGACTGATTCGTCATAGATAAGGGGGAATTCGACAAGTTTTGTATGGATAGTTGAGGTAAGAAACCTTTCACTTAGGTAAGAAGTTTGGTGATTTCTTATAAAAGATATCTTTTTTCTCCGATTATTGTTTTTTACAAGTCGTAAAAGTACATTTCAAACTGGTTTTATTCACTTTTAGGCCCCCGCTACCCCCGCTACCGCTAAGTTGTACTTAGTGGCGTTCTGAGTAAGAAACAAAATTCTATAATTAAGAAGAAATAAAACCTCCACTTAGTTTCC
>NZ_CAXBLF010000065.1:0-16702 GCF_963976535.1 uncultured Algibacter sp.
CCAATAGCCACATTTAGAATAATATGAAAAGGTTCATTAAACACCCATTCTTCTACATCGCTAGGTGTGATACGCTGATATAAGGTATCATCAACATAATAATCTATATAATCAACACCCCATTCCACAGCGAAAAGGTGAAAATCGGCATCAAATCTATCATTTTGAAAACTAAAACTTTTAGTAATTCCTCCTGAACCAAAATTGCCGGGTGCATGTAAACTTCCATATATTATATTTGGTTGCTGCCCTTTCATCTCCATAATATCAATTTCACCAGATTGTGGCCATCCAACAGTTTCAACACGATCTCCTAAAAGCCAAAATGCAGGCCATATTCCTGGGCCATAAGGTGTTTTTATCCTAGCTTCAAAACGTCCATAAGTTTGACTAAATAAGCCTTGGGTTTTTACCCGTGCCGACGTTAAGCTTTCCATAGCAATTATTTTAAGTAACCCATCTTCAACAATAACGTTTTCAGCATCACTGGTATAGTTCTGTAACTCATTATTACCCCAACCACCTGCACCAAGGTCGTAAGTCCAATTGGCTTCATCTAGCGCTCCTGCATCATTAAATTCATCCGACCATACTAATTGCCATGTCGTGCCTTTTGGACCATCATCATTCTCATCACAGCTCGAAAATGAAACCAGTAGAACGATAAGCAAAACACCTTTTAATAAGTTCATGTTACTAATTGCTTTTTGTGATTTTATAATAAATTGATTTAACATATTTTCTTTTTTTTTATTAATAAAAATAGATGTTATCTATATAGAGATTATTTAGTGTGCTGCCATTATCTTCCCAGACAATAAATCCAAGATTAGCTCTATTGGCAGAACCTAATGGCATATCGAAACTATTCCATGCCCCTGCTGTAAATGAGGTAATAATCATAGGGATTTCAAAATCATCACCACCTCCTTCTGCGCCATCAGCACCAAAATCTCTCAAACCAACTTTTAATTGTGCACCAGCGACATCTCCAGGGATAAACACATCAAAATGAAAAGTCGATTTTTCTGAAGCGTCCAAAAGCCCATTAGTAAGTTGGTTTCCAACAAAATTAAACTCAATATAATTTATAATATCATCACCTGCAATGGTAAAGTCGGCAGTTAAAGTTTCTTGAAAGGGCTCCCAGAATAAGTTATTAACATAACCAGGTACATTGGTATACGCGTTACTAAAAAGAGAAATAACATCGGCCTCATTTTGAGTGGGCGTTGGAGCAAATAAGAAACCTCCGGCTGACTCTATAGTTAGAGAACCTTGAGCTTCAAACTCTCCTAAAGATGCTGTTATAATGGCTGTTCCTGCAGAATTAACAGTTGCAATACCTTCATCGCTAACAGAGGCAACAGAATCATCAGATGAGCTAAATGTAAAATACGCTGGCGTTAAACCAATAGTTTGATTAATACCATTAGGAAGGTTAAATGAGGCGCCTACACCTGTAAGTGGTATTTCAACAGTGGTAAATCCAGTAGTAGTTTCATCATTCCCATTTAAAATTAAAGGCTGACCATGAGCAATTGTACCCAATTTTTCAAACTGTAATTCGTCTATCCAAAAGGTATAACCAATACCGTTCTCAGGACCTTCAAAATAATAGAATAAGCCTTGTTCTGCAGTTACTTTTGAAGCGTCAGGAATAGGAATATAATACTTTTTCCAATTGGTGTTAACCGCTAAATTTTTTAGCGACACTCGGAATACATCGCCTTGATCAGGATTTAAACCAAAACCAACTTCATCAATTTCTGCTGGCATAGAAGATTTAGCCCAAAATGTTAAAGCATCGAACCCAGATAAATCACGTGCGCCTGCATAGAAAGTAGAACCATCAGGATTAGCACCTCCTGTAAAGAAATTACCGCCAGCAAAACTACCTGTTTCGCCTTCAGCAGGAACAGCAAACCTCATAGAAGCTATTCCTTTATAAGTCACATCATTATCTACTTCAAAATTAAAAATGTCTCCAAATGCTTGATACTGCATGCCTCCACTAAAGCCATCAAGAAAAACTTCTGATGTGCTAGGAAATGAAGCTGGAACTGCTTCATCTGAAATATCTCTTTCACAGCTTAATACTGTAATAAAAACAATGCTTAACAAGCCTAATGTTTTTGTGTAATTATTTTTTATATTTTTCATTTTCTATATTTTATTTTCCAATATTGATATGTACATAAGTTCTTATTTCCCATTCGTTACCATTATCAAAACCAATAGCTTTTGGATCTGGCACGGAATTGCCCGCTGCATCAATAGTTTGAGTTGGGTTGTAACGTCCTGAATATTGGTCTAGAGAACGCCAAGTACCGCGAATACCAATTTTAGTATCTGGTAAAACAAACCAATCTGGTTTACCCACAGTAGTAGATACATCTAACATTAATTGTGCTGGAAACGTTAAGTTAAAATCACGTTGGTAATCAAAAGGTCCCCAGTCATTAAACTTAGCTTGTGCTGTTACTTTAATTTTATTATAAATCATACGCACATCGCCACCATAACGTTCAATTAATCTGGAATCGCTACCATTTGCTTGTGCATTACCAGCAAAAAGATTAGCAATAAAACCGAACTCTGGAGATATTTTAGACACAATTCTAGAGTGTGCCTCCCATAAATCTTCAGCTGGTGCTGAACCGCTAAAAGCAAAAGATTGACGATTGCCTAAAAACCCAATAGCTGCATCCATTGTAGTTGGTAAACGCCGAAAAACAAAACCCAGGTTCATAGCAAATTTGGCGTCTTCAGCTCTGTCGTTATCCCACTCATAATACCAAGACCCGGGTGTTGGGTCGTAAGTAAGCAATAATTCACCTGCGGTTGTTTTTCTATTCGCTCTTACTACAAATGGATCATCCTCTATGTTTCTCAATCTTCCAACGCTGTTAACACCAAGATCACCTGGCATGGCGTCAACAAGAGGTTCTTGCCATAAGAAGTTAGGCGCAATTTGAAAATCGCCAATAGTATATGTAAAACCCGTTAAAATGCTATTCTGGTTTCCGCTACCATTATCTTTTAGTTTCCAACCTGTAAACGTTTTTGTTTGATCTGAACCGCCATTAGCAACTAAGCCTGTAGAGGCTCCAAGTGCATACCAATTAAAAGGGCCTTTTTGAAACATAATTTTAGCTTTAGCGCCCCAATTGTCATCTGAGTTAACTTTATCATCAAGAATGGTGTAATTTCCAGACGCTCCTTCCGCGACTTGAAATGTTCTTCCGTTTAAGGGTTGTCCGCCCCAAATACCTCCCATTTCGAAACTTACTGGCCCGAATTTTCTTTTAAGGTGAAGTGTAACATTTCGTGTTTTAGGAATTGGTATAGCTATTGAAGATACGCCTTCTGCGAGGTTATCAATATCTTCTTGATAAACTCCAGTAACATCCCAATGCCCTACTTTAGTGGTATATTTTAGTAATACTGCTGGATTTGCTCCCCACCATAATTGTGGGCCAAAAGCAGCTTTTAAACCATTTAAAGCACCTTTACCATCAATTTCAAAACCAAATATTTCTCCTTGATAGATATCTAAGTTTGGACCGTAATTTGCTTCTCGATATAAACCAAAGAAATCACCTTCATCGCCCCAGTGGTAATGCCCGGTTCTATAAAACCCTCTTACATCTGCAGCCTTACCTTTCCATTCAAATTCAGCATTGTAAATTTGCACCCGATTTGGGTCAGTAATGGTTATGACTTCATCTCCATTTGCGTTCTTTACTTGAGTAGCGCGCCCTCTGTTCTCATAGAAAATTTCATCAATAGGGTTTGTTGCTACATTTCCAAGAATGTTAAAATTAACATTGGCACTCATATTTGCAGTAGGATGTCCTTCTACACCAATGAAATAAGATTCCATATTATCGAATCCTAGTTGGTCTGGATAAACTTCATCATCTGGATTATTATTCTCAGGTGTAATGATAAAATTGCCACCCGTATTAAAAGTTGTAAACTCAGCTCTTAAATTACTAATTTTAATTTTTTCGCTACCTCCTAAAGCCGCTTTATCTCCTCTAGCTTTTAAAACAGCACCCATTAACTGAATATTATTAAAATGATTTTCAACAAAATCAGCATCAACACCTTCATCATAAGGGTTTAATTGATGAACATCTTTTAAAGCATAATATGCGGCACGTGGATAAAGGGTATAAGTTCCTCTTGCATTGGTTGGGCCTTTTGCACAAATACCAAACCACTCTTCGTTCATATTATTGCTTCCATCCTTTGTATCAAGATAATACCCACCATTAGACCATGAGGCATTAGTGTCATGCACATCTAAATTTTTAGTTTGGCCAAATTTCCACCAGCCATCACTAAATTGAAAGGTAAACCCTCCAATAGCATTTTGTGCTTTTCCTAAACCTGCTGCATTTTGATATATATCTTTCCAATTGTTAACATCATAGAATGCTTGAGACTTTTGGTCTTCTTGATTCTCAATGGCGTTAAATGCATCAGCACCAAACTCGGTTAACATTATAGGTTTATTTAATTTCTCTTTTACAACATCAAAAGCATCCGTAAATGTAACGCCACGATACATATTTACCCCAAAGATGTCAACGTCTTTACATTCTTCTGCTATAATATCTATAAATAATACATCTCCATTACATATAGCAACGGGGTGAGATGCATCTATGCTTTTGATTTTTAATGCAGCATCATTCATAAGTTTATACATGGGTCTTCCGCGTTTTTCGCCCACTTCCCTTTTTTTATCTTCTTCATCTGGAAAATCTTCGGTTTCTGCTCCTGCCCAAAAAAGACCATAGTTGTTTTCGTTTCCTAACAGGAACATTAATAATCCAGGTGTGTTTTTATAGTCTTCAGCTATTTTAGTGACCTCAGACATTAGCAACTCTTGTGTTGCAGGGTCTCTATAATCTGTAACAGGCGTCCATGCTCCGTTAATAGTAAGCCCGTAACGTCCAAATGAATGGTTAAGCATGGTATAAATACCATAATTCTCATAGATGTATTTAATCCATTTTGGTTGCACACCAGTATACATTCTTATGGCATTAACTCCCATATTTTTTAACAGCCCCATTTCAGCATCTAATGCAGATTTAATGAGATCGTCGGGTTGGGTCCATAAACTGTAAGAATAATTGGTGCCTATTGGAAAATAATCCCAATTCATACCATTAATCATAAAGTCTTTACCATCGACAACTAATTTCATGCCCTCTTCGTTATTCAAAACAGATACTTTGCTCTCCTGAGCAAACAAAGTTGTGGTGAATAAAAAAAGTACTAATCTTAGAAAATTGTTTTTCATAGTTTATTTAATTTAAGTTAGTCATTAGAAATATTAAGAAACCGTTTAGTTATACGTTATTTTATTTATGGATATATACTAAAAAATGAATAGTTTATATGATTTCCAATATATACTCTGGGTGGGGCAAATAGATTTTAATAAATTTAGCTAAATATACTTATGAATTCATGAGATGTACCTCAACAAAAAACATACAAAACGTAACAAACCTGCCTGTTTTCCTAAAGAATTCCATTATTTGCTAGACTTATGACCGTATTTTTTTTCTTAAAGTGGCTGAAACTTAGAACTCAACTCTATCAATGTTTGGGTGTTGTATAGGTAAAAAACAGAGGTGTTGTGTTTCAAAAGCTGTTAAAAATATCCAAAAACGTTTTGTTTAAGGCAGCAATTTGTTTTATTGTATAAAAAGGAATACGTTAATTTATTATGTTATTGTTTTTTTTAAGTCTGTAATATTATTTACATTGTATTATGAAAACCAAAAAATTGCTAAATTGTTATTATAATATAATTATTTATAACACTTAAATACATTAATTAATAAAATTACGTATCCTCCTTCTGATCAAAAAATTTAGTTATATTTTATTTGTGTATAGTACATAGGCTTGTTATAACGAAGCCGATTTATGTATTATTAGCCTTTGTTAACTTTAGGCCAAACAATGCCAAGTAACAATTATAGACTTTAAGAATTAGCCACAACTAAACAAAACTAAGAGACTCATGCCGCTTGCTTAACATTCTATTAAACAATTGTAATAACATCCATACGCCTTTAATAGAGCATACTTGTTGTTTATATAGTTATGTTTTTTATAAGAGGAACTTTAGTATATGACAAAACTTAATTTTGAGAAATAAACTATACAATTTTCAGGATTACAAAGACCTCACAGGTTTTGAAAACCTGTGAGGTCTACATAACGAAAAAGCCGTAATGTGCTATATCTGTGTGGTTTATAAGTTCTATTCTAAGTTTTTTTTATGTACAAAAAGAATAACTATAAACACTAAAGTAATTTACTTTAAAAATTTTAAAACCAAAAAAGGTCGGAGATGTAAATCTCCGACCTTAAATATTAATATTAGCTTATTTATTTATTGTTTAGCAAGCTTAAATGACCAGTATCCGCCACCAGCAATTTCAATATCTAACTCCAATATATCTCCATTAAGCGCTGCTATATAAGTAATAGAATCAGGGACCGCTGCTGGAGGTGTTGCAGATAATTCTCCTCCATTTACAGCTTTAGCTAAGCCTAAAAATGCGCCTTTACCGTTAATGGTTATAGTTCCTGCGCCTTCATTATATGTATACGTAGCAGAAGCTGTACCGTCATGAGGAAATACAGGTGCAGCACAACCTTCTGGGTCTGTCCCTTGCCATGCCTCTATCCAGGAATCAACACCCAGAACATTTTGGAATGTACCATCTTCATTAAAAACATACTCATCATCAAACAAACACGCTCTAGTCGTAACATCTTCTGAAGAACTAGAAAACCAAGATACATTATCTTTTTCAGGTCCAACTCCAAATGCTCCGGCCTCAGGTACTAATTTCCACGTACCTACAATTGTTGGTGGTGCATCTTTTACTAATTTAAAAGACCAATATCCTCCCCCAGCAATTTCAATATCCAAGTCCATTGTATTTCCATTAATAACTACAATATAAGTTATAGAATCAGGAACCGCCGCTGGTGGTGTTGCAGATAGCTCACCTCCATTAACAGCTTTTGCCAAGCCTAAGAACGCACCTTTACCGTTAATGGTTAAAGTTCCTGCTGCAGCATTGTATATATACGTTGCATCGGCAGTACCATCATGCGGAAATACTGGTGCTGCACACCCTTCTGGATCGGTTCCTTGCCATGCTTCTACCCATGTATCAGCACCTAATACGTTTTGGAATCCATCTTCAGTAAAAATATATTCATCATCAAATAAACATGCTCTAGTAGCTACATCTTCTGCAGAACTAGAAAACCAAGACACATTATCTTTTTCAGGTCCAACTCCAAATGCTCCAGCTTCTGGAGCTAACCTCCAAGTACCAACAATTGGACTACTTGGTCCCGTAGGTATTACTGGAGCAATGTACTCTTTTATAGTAATGTCTTTAGTAATAGAAACATCGTTTGCGCCTTGAAGGGAAGCTGTAACAGTGATAGTATATGTTCCATCTTCGTTTGGATAATCAAAAGTTACCATAGGTCCGCTAGTAGCAAAATTATCGGTATCAACATCTGGCGTTGCACCAAAATCTACTGAATATACGATTCTATTATTACTATTTACAGTTGTTGGAACCACTCCTATTTCAGTGCCTTCAACGTTTAAAGTTGCTATTACAAAATCTAAGCCTGAAATCTCAGTGATTTCAGCGTCGTCATCATTACAAGAGGTTGCAAAGCTTAAAAAAAGCACTGCTAAAATGTAAAATCCTTTTTTAAATATATTATTCATTTTTTTTATTTTTTAGTTTAGCGTTATTAATTATTATACCCTGGGTTTTGGCCCCATCTTTCCTCTGCTTTTGCTAATTCTAGCTCCACTAGCGGAATAGGAAATACTTCATTTTTGTTTTCTCTATAATCTATGGCTACAAAACCATCTGGTTTGGTGGCATTGTAATCATCAAATGCCGCTTTTGCCCTTCCTGTTCTAACAAGATCAAAGAATCTATGACCTTCGCCAGCTAATTCTTTACGACGTTCGCTAAAAATTGCATCTAAAAGCATGCCTTCAGTTGAAGAATAATCATTACTTCTATTGCCATACGCGCGTTCACGCACAAGGTTTAAATAGTCTTCTGCGTTCGGGCCGCTACTTTGGGCTTCTGCCTCAGCGGCCATTAATAATACATCTGCATAACGAATAGCTCTATAATTATTTTGATGAACAAGTTCTGCTGTACTAGCATTTCCTATTTTATCACTCTTTCTAGGCATGTATTTAAGGTTATAGAATCCGGTATCTTCTCTAGGTGCTGAATATTTAGAATTGTCCTCTAAAGCACTTAACTCTCTTAAATCAAAAATGGTAACATCTCTCCTTAAATCATTAGCATCAAAACTATCATAAAGTACTTGAGACGGAAGGAAGAACCCCCATCCTGACGCATAAACAGGGTCATCAAATGGAGCCCTTGGTCCGTTAAACTGAACAAAGTATGAGCCTTCGCTACACTGAAGACAATCCCAACCTGCACCTTCGACGTTTGTGTATTGGATTTCAAACACAGACTCTGGACCATTCTCTCCACTTGTTTCAAAAAGTGAGGTATAATCGTCACCTGTAACTAAACTGTATTGGTTACTCGATATTACTTGATTTAATACAATTGCGGCATCACTAAATTTACCATCGTATAAATATGCTTTACCTAATAACGCTTGAGCCGCTCCTTTGGTTGCTTTATAAGCCATGTCTTGTGTTATTGGTAAATTAGGAATAGCTTCTTTTAAATCTTCTTGTATAAGACCAAAAACTGCAGATTTACTTCCTGCTCTTTCTAAAGAAAATTGATCTCCAGCCAAAATTTGTATGTCTGCAATTCTATTTACGCCACCGCGCTCTTCAATCTTTAATGGTATGTTACCAAAAAACTTAGCTAGCTCAAAGGTGTAATAGGCTCTTAAAAAATAGGCTTGCGCAAGAATGGCTTCTTTACCAGAAAATTCTAACTTGTCTTTATTCTCTAATAAATAATTTACACGATTAAGTCCCGCGTACATTAATTGCCAAACACTTCTTAATTGTTCTTCATCAGAAGGGCTCTGAATCATTAGGTTTACATTTTGCAATACGGGTTGATCGAAATTAAATGCATCTCCTCCAGCTCCAAAATCGTCTGAAGCAGCAACAGCAACCGTATTATTCCAAAAGGTAGCTTGTAATAAATCATAGGCTCCAACAAGTGCTGCTTCATATTCTTCTTCTGAATTAAAAAAAGCAGCTGAATCTGGTCCTATAGGGTCCACTTCTACAAAATCATCACATGATGAAAAAGCAACAAGCAGTACCATAAGTAAATACTTTAATGTTTTAATTTTTTTCATAACTTTTTTTTAAAAATTTAAATTAACACCTAACAAATAAGTTGATGCTATTGGATAAAACCCTTTATCTATTCCATTTCCAATTGGACCACCGGAAGCTGCAGATGGGTCGAACCCCTTATAATCTGTAATGGTAAATAAATTATTACCTGAAACATAAAATCTTATCTTATCAATACCCGTCCCTTCTAGGGCATCTTTGTTAAGAGTGTATCCTAGTTGTATATTTTGCAAGCGAACAAATGATGCATCTTCTACAACAAAATCTGAAAACAAATCCGTATTAATAGATCCTCCAGAAACAGCTCTTGGAACGGTATTACTTGTTCCTGTTCCTTGCCATCTGTCTAACATATACGTTCCTCTATTAGCAAATAAATCTTTACGCTCGTAATCTCTTACCATGTCATTACCAATAGAAGCAAATGCATTGGCGCTAAAATCTATATTCTTGTAACTGAACCCCATATTAAAGCCCATCGTTACATCTGGTATGGGATCACCAATATTTGTTCTATCACCATCATCAATATAACCATTTCCGTTTGTATCTACAAACCTTAAATCTCCTGCACCAGCACCAGACTGATATACACCTTCATTAGCAGTAGCATTAGCATTTAAGGCATCTATCTCTGCCTGTGTTTGATAAATCCCATCGGTTTTGTAACCAAGGAAATACCCTAAAGGCAAACCTACATCCATACGAGATATATCCGTTTGACTAATACCTATACCAAATTCACCACCAAAAGGCGGTAAATTACCATTTAATGACGTTACTTCATTTTCAAGTACTGTAAAATTAAAGCTTGCATTAAACTTAAAGTCCTCTGAAAAGTTATCGTCGTACCCAATTTTAAATTCAATACCTCGGTTCTCAACCGTTCCAGCATTTATAAACGGTTCAGACGATCCTGGAGCGGAACTACCTGTTGTACCAGATGATTGAGGTGCAATTAATAAATCTTTTGTTTGCTTTTTAAAGGCATCAGCGGTGAAGCTGATTTTATTATTAAACAGCCTAGCATCAAAACCAATATTAATGGTTTCTTGTTCTTCCCATTTTAAATCTATATTACCAAGTTTACCAGCTCCAACTCCGTTAAGTAAATCTCCCTCTTCATTAATAGATGGATCGCCAGAATCGATGGTGGCCTCTCCATTTAGTAATGTTACATAAGCAAAATCGCTAATTCTATCATTACCAATAATACCATAACTCGCTCTAAACTTTAAAGAGTTTATCCATTTACTATCTTGCATAAAATCTTCATCTGAGACATTCCAACCGATAGAACCAGAAGGGAAGTACCCTACGTTATTATTGTTCTCAGGAGAAAATCTTGAAGATACATCTCTACGTAACACACCAGAGAATAAATATTTTCCTTTGTAGCTATATTGTATTCTGGTAAAAGCTGAAGATAAACGAGAATCAAATTGATCGCCCCCTAAAGCTTTTGAAGCATCAGAAATACGAGGTGTTATAATACCTTCTACCCTATCACCAATCCAACCGTTTGCTAAAGCATCAGACACTGAATTACTACCATTTTTTAATTGAGTTCCTCTATAGCCATAAAAATGACCTCTAGTTCTATATAGGGATGTACCTAATAAAACGGTAAGATCATGATCTTCACCAAATGTGTTTGAATAATTAATATAATTGTCCCAAGTGTAATCTGTATAAAGATCACTAAAGTCTTGCACTTCATTTATTTCTCTAGAGCCTTGTTTACTAAAATTATTACCATAATCTACTATAGGATCAAACACATCGTTTAATACATTTGAATAATTTATTTGAAATTTAGAACTTACCGTAAAATGCTCTAAAAAGGTATAATCCAAACCTAAAGTTCCACTATATTTATCAACTTTAGTAGTGTTGTAAGTATTAGCTATTACAGCTAAGGGGTTTCTAATTTCAGTTTGTGAAACGTCTTCTGCTAATGAAAAATCTCCGTTTTCATCATAAACCGGCATATCTGGGTTTATGTTTACTGCGCTATAAAGTACCGAACCATTGCCGCCTTCAGGTAAGTTATTCTTTTTAGAATTTGTTAATAAAAATGTTGAAGATAATTTTAGATTTTCTAATATATCATATTGATACCCTAATCTAGCCGTAAGTCTATTATATTTTGATTTTCCATTACCAACAATACCATATTGGTCTAAGTAAGATACACCAAATGTATAAGCAGATTTTTCTGTACCACCACTAGCACTAAAATTCATGTTAGATATGGCTGCAGTACTAAAAACTTCATCTTGCCAATCTGTTCCTTTTTGTGGGTACACAAAGAACCTTGTGTTATCTGCAGCATCATTAACATATATTGCAAAATCTGTTGGATTTAATAAATCAATTTTATTGCTGGTTGTTTGGAAACCAGTATAGGAATCAAATTGAAATTTTAATTCTGAATTCTTTCTACCTGTCTTAGTGGTAATTAAAATAACTCCATTTGCACCTCTTACACCATAAATACCAGCAGTTGCATCTTTTAAAACATTCATGCTTTTAATGTCATTAGGATTTATTGCAGACAAATCTTCAATAACGTTACCATCAACCAATATGAGTGGTCTATTATCTCCGTTTGTTGTAATACCACGAATTCTAATATTAGATCCAGCTCCAGGAGACCCTGAAGAAGATGTAACATTAACACCAGCTATTTGACCCTGTAGAGCTTGCTCAACACGTTGCGGGTTAAGCTTTTCGATGTCCTTAGTGCCTAGAACCGCAACAGCACCTGTAACCTCCTTCTTTCTTTGGGTTCCATAACCTACAACCACAACTTCGTCCAGTTGCGCTAAGTCTTCTTCTAACTGAATGGTTAGATTTGAATTATCGGTAACAACTATCTCTTTTGTTACATAACCTATGTAACTCACAGAAAGTGTTGCACCAATGTCAACACCTGTAATAGTGAAATTACCATCAAAATCGGTAACCGCCCCTTTACTTGTGTTTTTTACAATGACATTTACACCTGGAATGGGAAAACCCGTGTTGTCTTGTACATTTCCACTAACATCTATATTTTGTGCGCCAGTAAACGCTACAAAAAAAAGTGCTAGAATTTTTAAGAATGTTTGTTTCATATTAATCTAGTTGTTTGAGTTTAAGTAAAATTAGCAGTAAATAATGGTGAATCCATATTTTTTACCTAAACAAAAAACATACATCGTAAAAAAATGCCATACAAATTAGTAAAGTGATAATGTTTGCAGGGTTTTGTTAAGGTTTTAACAACGCGATAAAAGAAGTGTTTCTGTAAATGTTGTGGTCTTGTATAGGTAAAAATCAGATTTGTTGTGTCACTATATTTCTAAAATATAATCTGTTAAGCTTGATTCGTGAGCTAAATCCATCTTTTTTCGTAATCTATACCGTTTTACCTCAACACTTCTTGATGATATGTTGAGTAGTGGCGCTATTTCTTTTGATGATAAATTTAGTCTCAAATAAGCACAGAGTCTTAAATCATTAGAAGTAAGTGTTGGATGAATGCTTTTAATTTTCTTTAAGAAATCTTTATCTGCATTATTGAAAGCTTCTTCAAATACATGCCAATCATCAGTATTGTTTAAATTTCTATCAATTATTTTAATAACTTGTTTAATGCTTTTATTGTCTTCAGCATTTTGCAACTCCTTTTTAATACTATTTAAAAATTCATTCTTTTTAATCAAGCTCATTGTAGAAATGGCCAGTTCCCTGTTTTTATTATCAATATCCTGTCTCAGACTTTCATTATTAAACCTCATGAGTTGTTGTTTGTTTTCTAATTCTTTTAACTCCAACTCTTTTATTGTTTTTTGTATTATTTTTTCCCTTTGTAGCTTATAATACCGTTTGTACATATTATGTAATATGAAAGAAAATAATAAGGTTAAAAACACATATACAGCTATCATAGTTGGTGTTAAATACCAGGGCTTTTGAATCTCAAACTTATATGATGCTACGTTTTTTGTCATTGTATTCCCAACTCTAGCCCTAACTTTAAAAACGTAATTGCCATGAGGCAGGTTTTTAAATGTTGTTAATGGACTATCAGACCAGTTACTCCATTTTGGATACATGCCCTCTAATTGGTATTGGTATTCTGTATCAAGATATTTTTCAAATTCAGCAACGCTATATGTAAATTCAATATTATTGCGTTTATTTTTAAAAAAGCCGTTACGGGTTATATTAACTATTTCTTCTTCTGCATTAATGCTGTTTGTTGTAATAGAGTTAATAGCAATGTTGCGATTTTTATTTTGTACTTTATCTAAATCTATAATAATAAACCCCGTTGAAGTTCCTATTAAATACCTCCGGTTATTTAGATGTGAGATGTTTTCATAACCCGTTAATCCCTTCGGTAAAGATTTAGAAAGTGAAATTTTGTTAATTTTTGGAACACTACTCAATTTATCGGGTGATAAGTAATTTAAATTAGTTTTAGAAAAACCCCAAAGCGTATTCGTGTTTTTATTGTTATAAACTAGTCTTCCAGAGGTGTATTCTTCTTTTAAAAATAAAGCACTTAAAGTTGTGTCTTTTAAAAATTCTTTTTTAATGGTATCGTATTTAAACACCCCTTCTTTATAGGAGAATAATAAATCATTATTATATTTTATTAGACTTGAATTTAACTCCTTACCAATAGCAGTATCTTTTTCTATTTCTATTGCTTTTGTAAAATCATCATCCATTTTTATTTTAAAAACACCTTTGTATTCGTGACTAACAAAAACATGATTATCATAAATTTCAAAAAACTTACTAGAGAGGTTAAATCCCTGTATTTTATTTCTAAACAGCCAATTGTTATTAATTTTTTGAATAACGTAAAGCCCATTATAGTTACCTTGTAAAAGTAAATCTTTACTATTATCAATTGGTTTAATGTCCCATGTTCCTTGTTGAATTCCTTTTATTTTTTCAGCTCTATTATATTTAATGATAGAAGTTCCTGTATCATGACCGCAAAATAAAGTATTGTTTATTTCTTTTAAACTCCACACGGCTTCTTGTATGCCTTCTATTAATTTAAAGTCCTCTTTAGCATCAATCTGTTTATAAAATAATCCTTGATTAGTACCTAAATATAAATTGTTATTAAACACAATAGAGGTGCGAACGGTGCCTATTTTACCCTCATTATCTCTATAAATACTAAATAGGGATTTAATATTTACACAATTAATACCGTTTTCTAAGGCTAGCCATATATTATCTTCAGCATCCTCAAAAACCCAATGAACTGTGTTGTTGCTAAGCCCATGAATAATATCTATGTTAAAATATATGTCACCATTTTGAGTTAAGTGCAAAATACCATTAGATCGGGTTCCTAAAATAAAACTACCGTCTCTTAATTGAACACTACGAAACACACTGATTTCGGAAAGTTCTTTATTTGCAGGAATGTTCCATTCTGAAAGCGAACCGTTGTCTAGAATATAAAATCCATTATTCTCAGTTTCTATTAACAACTTGCCCCCTTTGCTAAAAATATTAACTAATCTATTGTTCTTTAAAACTATATGGTTAGATACTAGTTTTGGCTTTCCATTTTCAATTTTATAAATCCCTTCTTTTGTTTTTTGAAAATAAATACTTTCATCAACTTTAAATATTTTATAAATAATGGTTTCAGAATCAATAACATTGTAAGTGTTATTTGTTTTGTCATATATATATATTCTTTTTAAAGATTGAAACAATATATAATCATCAATACTAATAATATTCCAGAATTCTTCATCTTCTAAAAAATCAATTTCTAGAGATTTAGATAACGACGTATAAAACAATAAACCAAATTCGTTTTTTTGCCAATAACCAAACTCACTATTGCATCCGGTATAGATTCGATTATCAATAACATTGACTGAGCGTATTATAGTTTCGTTAGGAGATAGGTACAATTTCCAAGAAGCGCCATTATATTCTAATAAACCTTTGTTATTTGCAACATAAATATATTTTTCTTTTGATTGTGAAATAGACCAATTCTGTGTTTCTGCACCATAATCCTTTGGAGAAAAACCATCGATAGGTGGGCGTTCTTGAGCAAAAGATATAGTTGAAAAAAGTACCCAGAAAAATATAGATTTAAATGGTCTCAAAATAGAAATTGTTTAGTTGTAGGGGCACTAAGGTAATAAAAATAACTATTAAGAACGGTCTTGTATAGTTTTTGTATGGAAATCTCACACTCCATAAAAAAAAGAAAACCCGCCTTTTTTGACGGGTTTTGGAATATCTATTTTAAAATTATTATTTACATTCTTTTAATTCGCCCTCCTAAAACTCTACTTTCATCTACACGTTCTGGGTTGCCGTATATAAAAATATCTCCTCCAGCTCTTACTTTAGCAGTAACTTTTTTTGTTGCATTTACACTAGCTTCGCCTGCTATTCTTATAGAAATATCTGTAAATTCGGTTATTAAATCCTTTCCGTCATAATCGCCTCCTGTAAAGATGGAAACATCTTGGTGTGTAGCCAAACCGGACGTTATAATATCTGCACCAGTAACGGCTCTTATATTAACATACTTTACATTAATTTTTACATTAATCTTACCGCCTTCTTGAGCGTTTAAATCAACTTCAAATTGTTTAATGATTTCTTCAGAGTGAATATAAGCACCTTCATTAGCATCTATAACATCTAGTTTAGTGTAATAAAGTTTCACTTTGGTTTTATTACCATCGAAAGCTTCTTCTAGTTTCATTTTAATTTTAAGGGTACCATTTTTATTATTCACTAAAACAGCATCAGCATTTCGTCCTGTTATAACTATTTTATCTTTATCAGCTTTAATAAGCTCTACTTCAATTAAATCGTAAACTTTTAACTCACTGAATTCTCCAATGGTTTTTTCGATTGGGTTTTGTGCAAAAAAGGTTGTGGTTATAAAAAGTACAAGTATTTTAACAAGTGTTTTCATCTGGTATGTGTTTTTATTAAAACGTAAAATTATTAAGATTTATTCCATTATGTATTGACTTTGTGAAAACATTATAATTATTTAGTAGTGCAAGATTAAAGAATCAAGACCGCTTCGCTGTTAGAACCAACCTGCCTGCCGGCAGGCAGGGAACAAAGACTTGATTGTAACTAATTGATAAACAGTAATTTTTAAATTCATAACTTTCTAAAAAATAAAATTTTTCAGTAATCGCAAAAAGCAAGCCCCTCTTTTTTATAAGCCCTGAAAACTTAGGGTTCGCAAAGGTTTTCTTTAAGCGAACTATTTTTAGTCGGACAACAATGATAATTATTAAA
>NZ_CAXBLF010000066.1:0-16591 GCF_963976535.1 uncultured Algibacter sp.
CAACTTTACCTGTAACTTTAGCCATTACCTATTTGTTTAATATTATGCGTTTTAATTCTAAAAAAAACACTTCAAGTTTTCGCGTGCAAAGATATATTTTTTAATTTAAAATGAAAGTTGTTTTTGTAGCTTTTTTGCAATAAAAAAACACCTTCAATTTGAAGGTGTTTAGAAATTATATTTTGATTTTGTTTTATTGTAATAAAGGCGAATAGTTTGTAGGGTAATCACCAATGTTCACTAAATTACCCGAAGCTTCAAAATTAGAACCATAGGCAGCATCTATTGCCATTAAAAATTCATTTGCAAATAATGCATATCCTCTAGAAGTTCCGTGAATACCATCTAAACTAAAACCACCGCCAGTTATTAAACCACCAGTAATTGTAAAACCGTTTGAAAAATAACCAGTACTAGCAATTTGTGTAGTTATATTAAAAGTATCAACAAAGGCAAGCCCATTGGCTGCAGCTGCAGCAGAAATGGTTGCGTTATAACCTTCTGTTGCTGTTTTAATTGCTTGAAGTTCATCACTATCCAAAGCATCACCATCATCTATACCATTAACAGCTCCAATAACTAAGGCTCCTTGTTCTGGTGTTGGTGTTCCGCCAGTTTGTAATATGCCAAGTACTTGTAATACTTCTGGAGTTAATGCAACAGAGCCATAACCTTGTGCCAAAGCACCTTGATCTATAGGAAGTAATAATTTTTCTTCCACAGTCATTTGTCTAAATCCTAGTGGGTTTGTAGGCGTAACAGGGACATCTATAAGAAATCTATTAGTGCCTTCTTCAAATGTAATAGCGTATTGAGCGGCTAATTGTTGTGCTTGTGCTGGAGGAACCATTTGAGCAATGAGTACTTGCGTAAATATTCCTGCAACTGCTTGAAAAAATCCTGTTAATTGACCTGCAGTTGCGGCATCAAGAACTAATGCATTATTTGGAATGGTATTAAAATAAGGCGCCGATTCAACATTTGGCACATTAGCAATTACACCTTTAGCACCACCAGATATTAATGTAGATATTATGGCATCATAAGCTAAATCAAAAGTGGCTTGGTCAGTAATTGCTCTAGATCCATCACCACCTGAAGTGGCATAACCTAAAACATCATTAGCACCTATCCATAAAGAAAAGAATGTTGGGTTTTGAGCCATAGCATCACCAATAATTGTTGCGTCTGGTGCAGAAGCCATTCTTATAAAATAAGGATTTGCATATACCCCCAAACCGTTAATATCACCATATCCAGAACCAGGAATCCCTAAATCTAAAAGATGAAAGCTACTAGCTAAAGGAACACCCATATTATTAAATGGCCCCGTAGGGTTGTTTAAAACTATATCTGTGGTAACAGTAACTGGTCCAATAATAGACTCTATTCCTTGTGGAGGGCCACCTGCTGTTACTAAGCGCGGACTTGCTATTCGGTTGCCTCCAGCTGCTAATCCACCAAAATTATCATTAACTAATGGTTGCGTAAATTCACCACCACCAACTAATGCAAATTGTTGAGCCATAATGCTTGGGTATGAATTTTCTTGAGCAGCTCTAAAAACTGTTCCATCTGAGAATCCAGCAGTTAATGAATTGCCAAGTGACACGTAAGTTGAAAAATCTGCTGAACCAGAAATTAATTCTGGTAAAACGACTTCTTCTGGTAAAATATTATCTTCTTCACTACAAGAAAGGACACTTATAAGGAGAAGTAAAAGGAATATATATCGAGTTGTTTTCATAATTAATTTTATTAGTTGTTAATTGTCCATGACAGGTAGTACATAGACCCTATTAAACCTGTTCCCACGGCAGTGAAATATTCATCACCAAAAAGATTCGATGCTCCTGCTTTAAACGTCGATTTTAATGATGGCACTCTGTAATTGATTTGAGCATCCATAACATGGAAAGCAGGAACTGCTCCAGTAGCAAACGAGGCTTCCCACACATAATTATCACTCCATCTCCAAGCTACATTAAATCCGAAATTTTCGAATAATTCTGTATTACCAAAAGAGGCTTTTACTTTATGCTCGGGCGTATTAAAGTTTGTTTGTGTGTTTGGATTTGCAACTCTATCGAAATCTAATTTTGTAAATGTGTAGTTCGTTTCAAAATCAAAATTCCCAAATACTTTAGTACTTACACCTATAGCCGCACCATAAGAATTTACATCTGCTGCCGTGTTTGTATAAGCTCTAAACGCTTGAAAATCTGAATTTGCTATGGCAGCTATAGCTAGTGGTGTTGTATTAGGAAGTTGTTGGGTTAATTGAACATCTCCGTATAAAGGATTCACAACATCTCTGGTAGCAAGAAAATCCTTGTACTGGTTTAGATACGTACTAAAATCTACAATAAATTTATCGATTTTTCCTCTGTAGCCTATTTCAAAAGAACTTACTTGCTCTGGTTTTACAAGGCCTATATTTGCAATTTGCAAATCGGCAGGGTTTCTAGACACACCAAATGCTGTTACCGAGCTTCTTGTGAAAGAGTTGTTATAAGCGCCCGCACCATTGAAAGTTAAGCTGTTGCTACCAATAATAGCTTGTCCTGTTGTAGAAAGACCATTACCAGCACTTACGGTTTTGCTAAATCTTTCAGGATTATCTGCAGCACCACCAATTAAAACAATAGGGCCTACGTTGAAACCGATGTATAAGGCTTGCGTATCTGGATTTCTAAAACCAGTTTGAAATGAGGCTCTAATATTATGGTTTTCATTTTCTCCTATATTGTATCCTAAAGATATTCTTGGAGATAAAAAGGCGTCAAAAAGTTGCGATTTATCATAACGAAGCGATGCTGTTAGTTTTAAACGATCGTCTTCTAAAAATTTCTTTTGAAGTTGTGTATATAAACCAACTTCAGAGTAGTAAATTTCACTTAGCCTATCTGTGTAAATAGCGCCTGAGGAATTTAAAACATATTGTCTGGCCGAACCTCCAACTTGGATTTCAGCAAAATCGGTTAGATGGCTAAAATTATAGTTAGCATCGGCATGATAAATTTTAGATTCACTTTTTAATTGACTTCCCGTTAAAACATCGGGGTCACTAGTTACTTTGTTGAAAGCATTTATAAACTCGGGTGTGCCTGGTTCAAATCTTCCAGTATCGGCAGCTGCTCTTGCCGCTGCATGAGCTTGTTCAGCTGTTAAACCACCAAGTGTTCCCTGAATAAATGCTCCTGCGTATTCACCAAACCACTGGTCATCTGATTTCCATTGTCTGTTCAAATTAACGCCTGTAAAAACCATATCATAGGAATCCCCTCCATTATCAGCAGTTAGGTATCCTCTAACAAAGAAGTTTTTGTTTTTTATTTCCAATTTATGTTGTTGAAGGAAAAAATTCTTAATTTGGTATCTATTAGAACCTTGGTATATAGTTGATCCAGACCCAATTTTACCTACATATTGAATTTCAAAATCGTTTTCCCAAGGACGGAAATATAAGCCCCAATCTGCTTTAATACTTTTAGCATCATAATTTGTTAAATCTGCTTCATCATAACCTGTTCTACTTACATTTACATCGGGCACTAAATTAGCAAGTGCCGGATTTGGTAATTGAGCTAGAAAATCAGGACTGCTTTTAACCCTACTGAGGTTTGTTGAAACTAGATCTCCATATACATTTATACCATCATAATCAATATCATTTGCCCTAGTGCTACCCGGTTTAACGAACGTGTTGTCTCTGTCTTTTCCTCTCGTGTCGTTTGCAGCCCAGTCTGTACCCTGCAAATAACTAAAGTTTATTTTTGCAGCAAATTTATCGCTGAATTTATGTGCAGCTCTAATACCATAATCTTTATACTCGTTATCCCCTGCGGTCTCTTGTGATGTTAATCCTTGTTTATAATAAGCACTTATTCCTGTATGATCAAAAGCACTTTTACTTCGCATAAATAAAATACCATTAAAGGCATTTGCACCGTATAGTGCTGAAGATGCTCCTGGAAGTAATTCTACACTTTGCACATCAGTTTCTATCATTCCTAATAGATTACCTAGTGGAAAGTTAAGTGTTGGAGCTGCATTATCCATACCATCAACCAATTGCATAAAGCGTGTATTGGCGAATGTGGCGAAACCTCTTGTATTAACAGATTTAAAGGTTAAACTGTTTGTGTTAACATCTACACCTTTTAGGTTTTCTAAACCATCATAAAATTCAGCCGAAGCCGTATTTTTGATTTCTTTAAGGCCGAAACGTTCAATGGTTACTGGCGATTCAAAAACACGCTCGGGCGTTCTAGAAGCTGAAATAACCACTTCGTCAAGCGAGGTGCCTTCATTCAGAATAAAGTTAATGTTTTGATTATTGGATGTAACTTCTAGAGTAACAGTTTCAAAACCAACACTACTTCCTTGAAGCGAAAAAGGCGGATTTAAATTTGTTGTCAATGAAAAGTTGCCATCAAAATCTGTCACAGTACCAGTTGATGTTCCAACAATAATAATATTAGCGCCAGGAATGGGCTGACTATTATCATCGACGACTGAACCAGTAATAGTTGTTTGTGAGAATGATAAGCCACAAAACAACAGCATTAAATAGGGGAGAATTGTTTTCATTTAATAATTAGAGTTTAGTTTAACAAACAGGATAACATAAATATATTATATTATTCAATTTGTCAAAAGTATAAAAAATTATGCACGCATAGTATATTTTAACAAAAAACCTTACATTTTATTGGTAAATAGGCAATAAAAAGGAGGTAAAATTGAGAATTGCCATGTTTAAAAGTAAAACATGGCAATTTTGAAATTATTTATTGAAGTCGCTTTTTTTATTCTACAGTTACAGATTTTGCTAGATTTCTTGGTTGATCAACATTTTTATCTAACATAACTGCTATATGGTATGATAGTAATTGTAGTGGAATGGTGGTAAGTAATGGAGAAAGTAATTCTAAGGTTTCTGGAACTTCAATGACATGGTCGGCAAGATCTCTAACTTGAACATCGCCTTCAGTAACGATACCAATAATTTTACCTTTTCTAGATTTAATTTCTTGAATATTACTAACCACTTTCTCATAATGCCCTTTTTTTGTAGCAATAACAACAATAGGCATGTTTTCATCAATTAGCGCTATTGGGCCATGCTTCATTTCTGCTGCTGGATACCCTTCCGCGTGTATGTATGAAATCTCCTTTAATTTAAGTGCGCCTTCAAGAGCTACAGGGAAATTATATCCTCTTCCTAAGTATAAGAAATTACTAACATCTTTATAAACATTAGCAATGGTTTTAATATTTGCATCAGACTTTAATGCTTTCTCTACCTTTTGAGGAATCATCTCTAGCTCTAAAAGATGCTGACGGAAATCAGAACTACTAATAGTGCCTTTTGCTCTAGCTAATCTTAAAGCGATTAGTGTTAACACCGTGATTTGTGTTGTAAAAGCTTTGGTGGAAGCTACACCAATTTCTGGTCCAGCATGCGTATATGCGCCTGCATCAGATTCTCTGGCAATGGAAGACCCTACGACATTACAAACACCAAATACAAAAGCGCCTTTTGATTTAGCAAGCTTAATAGCTGCTAATGTGTCGGCTGTTTCACCTGATTGAGAAATGGCAATTAGCACATCGTCTTCTCTGATAACAGGATTTCGATATCTAAATTCTGAAGCATATTCAACCTCTACGGGGACTCTTACTAAATTTTCAAAAATATATTCTGCTACTAATCCAGCGTGCCATGATGTACCACAGGCAACTATGACAATACGATTGGCATTAAGAAACTTTTTCATGTTGTCTTCAACACCAGCCATTTTTATAATAGCCTCATGTCGCAGTAATCTACCTCTGTATGTGTCTTTTATGGCTTTTGGTTGTTCATGAATTTCTTTAAGCATGAAATGCTCATAACCTCCTTTTTCAATTTGTTCTAAATTAATTTGAAGCTTTTGAACGTAAGTATCTACTAAAGAATCATCTTTAATTTTTCTAACCTTTATACCTTTATGAAATCTAATTACAGCCATTTCTTCATCTTCTAGATACACAGCATTCTTAGTGTATTCTAAAAAAGGTGAAGCATCACTAGCAATAAAAAACTCATCTTCGTTTTCACCAATACCAATTGCTAAAGGGCTTCCTAAACGTGCTACAACAACTTCTTCGGGCTTATTTTTGTCAAAAACAGCAATAGCGTAGGCTCCTATAACTTGATTTAATGCGATTTGAACCGCTTTACCAAGCTTTACGTTTTCTTGCTTTTTAACATCTTCAATTAAGTTAATTAAAACTTCAGTATCTGTATCAGACTTAAACGTATAGCCTCTAGAAATAAGTTCTTGTTTAAGAGATTCATAATTTTCTATAATACCATTATGAATAATAACTAATTCCCCTGAGTTTGAAAGGTGAGGATGAGAGTTCACATCATTTGGAACGCCGTGAGTTGCCCAACGGGTATGACCAATGCCTACATTTCCACTTTTAGAAATTTCTTTTTCTGCGCGTTCTTCTAAATCGGCTACTTTCCCCTTGGTTTTAGAGACTTTCAGGTCGGTCCCATCAAATAAAGCAATTCCAGCACTATCATATCCTCTATATTCCAGTCGCTTAAGACCCTCAATTATAATTGGGTATGCTTCTCTTGATCCTATATATCCAACAATTCCACACATAGTTTTTTAGATTTGATTTTGGGGTTATTTAATATAGAACTAATTTAAACTTTTTCCATTTAAGCGAAAAGTTTAAATTAGTTCATAAAGCAAATATGTAAAATAAATACCAATGAAAGATAATTATTATACGAACTAGTTGATTTATACGATAAAATCCACTTCAATAATGATTGAATTTTATTTAGCTTGTTAGTTCTCTTTAAGTTCTGTGAAAAATACTTTTAATTTGAGCTTTTTATTTTCGCCATTAACATCAATGGCATCAATAGCATCATTACTTCCATAAAGAATAGTTCCTCGAGGAGATATTATTGATACTGTAGGAACAGCGGTTACATCATCAGTGCTATTTAAAGTTATAGAGCGTGAGGTTACATTTACATTATTAGATAATACTAGTCCAAGTTGATAGTTGGTAGAATCATTCTGTATAATGTTATTTAGATGCTCTGTGATACGTATTTTATATTTCCCAGTACTTTCTTCCCTTTGTCCAAGACTAAAAATTTTAGAGCTTAATGCCACATTACTCTCCGTAGGATCTATTTGGTAATCAATAGTTGTGATGTTATTTTTAATATCATAGGCATAAATACGGTCGTATTTATGATATACATCACCATTCTCATCCGTAGGGTTTGTTAACATATTGTCATCTTCATAAATAACTAATTGCGCTTCGTTAATAAGTTTTTTTAATAAGAAAAGACCTGTTGTTTTATCTATAATAAATTCATCATTATCATCAGTTTGCCTGAAATTATTTTTAAAATCTTCTAATGCTTCATCAGTTGGAAACAAATCTACCACAGCCATCGAGCCTTCTAATCCCTTAAGATATAATGTTTCATCGCCATTATCTTTGTCGCCATCTTCTAATGGAATACTAAAATCGTTAATAAAGGTGTTCAGTATATTTCCATTAAAATTTAAGACATAGCTATCTTGAGTTCTTTCAGCCTCCTCCCCTTTAGTGTAATAAATAGTAACATTAGCATCAGCAGCGCCGAGGTTCATTAAAATCATGTTTCCATCACTACCAATAGCTTCTGCTTTAAAATATAAGCCTCTAAAGTAGTTTCTAAAGTTGTTTGCATTACTTAAAACGGGGTCGCCATTTTTTTCTATAATTGTTTGTTGCCAAAATACTATTTCATCTGCATCATCATCAATTTCACTATCAAAACTAATTCTTAGCGCTGGGGCAACGAAGGTTTTAACTGTATCAGTGCTGCTTACCACCCATAGTTCAATAGCCTCAGCTTTTGCTCTAAAAGCATCATTTTCATAAATTATCTCACCTAAATGATTATCAAAATCTATGGTTTGAGAACCGTTTAAAGCATAATTACGGGTTGGATCTATAAGCTCTTCAGTCTTAGAAAAATAATTTTGAATGCTATTTATTTCTCCAGAAGGATCAAAGTCTCTTAAAAAATAATTATTCTGATAAATGGTTAATTTAATAGGAGCATCTACATTGCCATAAACCGAATCTAATGAATAGGTTGATGCACTGCTATTATTGGTGTCAGTACCTGTTACAGTATTAAAATATGGTATATGTATTACTACAGAATCTATAGCTGGATTAATACCAAAATCTTCATCAAAAGAGGTAGGTGTTAACTGTGTAACTATACTAGCTGTGGTTTTTCCATAATCCGGATCATCAAAAACTCCAAGCAAGTTAGATGGCAAATTATTAATTTGTAAAGCTTCTAATTTTTTGTTGTATGCAGAGATTGGTAAAACCAAAGAATCTGTAAAAAAATTAGCATTGTCTTTTCCAAGAACATCACTTTCTATAACATTAAAATCTTTATCGCAAGCAATAAATGATGCTAAAAATAGAAGAAAAACTGTGGCGTATTTAAGGGCTTTAAATGTCTTTTTCATATAATATTTAATGAATTTAAATAGTTTAACCTAAAACAGTTTCGTTAAAAAATGTTGTGTAAGCTTCACCAAATTCATCTTTACTTTTGTATTCTAAAATAGGTTTGTCGGAGGCTTTTAAGTATGACTCTAAATCGTCTGAAATGTTTTCAGATCCTACAATTAATGCGTCAGAATAATCAATAGCAACTTTCATTAAATTGTTAAATGATGGCTCTTCAAGTGTTTTAATGGCATCGTCATCAATGTTGTCAAATTTAATTTTGTTAACCATGTCTTTGTTTAACGTACCATCAAAGCTTTGATTGTATATAGAAGTAACTATTTTACTCTCATTAAACAATGGCTCGTCTTTGTAATATTCTTTTAGATAAAGAGGTAATAAAGCAGCCAACCACCCATGAACATGAATAATATCTGGAGCCCAGTTTAATTTCTTAACCGTTTCAATAACGCCTTTAGCGAAGAAAATAGCACGTTCATCATTATCAGAAAATAATTTACCATCTTCATCAGTTAATGTGGCTTTTCTTTTAAAGTATTCGTCATTATCAATAAAATAAACTTGGATACGCTCTTTAGGGATTGATGCCACTTTAATGATAAGGGGCATGTCTAAATCGTTTATTACTAAATTGATACCAGATAATCTTATAACTTCGTGTAATTGATGCCTTCTTTCGTTTATGTTGCCGTACCGGGGCATAAAGATTCTTATTTGTCCGCCTTGTTGATTCACTAATCTCGGTGCTTCAAAAGAGGCAGACGAAATTTCGGTTTCAGGTAAATAAGGCACGACTTCAGATGATACGTATAATATCCTCTTATCTTTCATATGTTTGATTTTGTTGACTTTTAATGACTTAATATCATAAGCAATTATTGAACTATTTTTAGAGAGAGAGATTGAAAAACTTACGCTGAATACACTTCTGCTTTATAAAACTCAAAATAAAAACGATGCAAAAGTACAAAAATTTATGCTAATTGGTTGTAAAATCTTAAGTTTGCACGCGTTAATTTTTTATTAAAAAAGTGGAAGTTTACCTAGAAAAACAACAAATTACCTCAGTTATTGATGCTTTAAAAGCAAAAAAGCTAACCATTGGAATGGTGCCTACAATGGGCGCGTTGCACGAAGGGCATTTGCAATTAGTCAAAAAAGCCTTGACTGAGAATGACAAAGTAGTAGTTAGTATTTTTGTAAACCCAACACAGTTTGATAATAATGAGGACTTAGTAAAATACCCTAGGACTTTGGATAGTGATGTAGCCTTGCTAGAAACAGTTAGTAAAACCGATATTTTAGTTTACGCACCAACTGTAAATGATATTTATGAAGGAAACGCAGTGTCTCAAGAATTCGATTTTGATGGCTTGGAGTTTGAAATGGAAGGCAAATTTAGAAATGGTCATTTTGACGGCGTGGGTACTATTGTAAAACGTTTTTTTGAGATTATAAAACCAAATACAGGTTATTTTGGAGAGAAAGATTTTCAGCAATTAACCATCATAAAAAAATTAGTTAAAAAATATAATATTCCAGTAAAAATTATTGGGTGTAAAATTCATCGTGAAGCTAATGGTTTAGCTATGAGTTCACGTAATACAAGATTAAAACCAGAGTATAAAGCAGTAGCACCCTTTATTTATAAAACTTTAACAACTGCCAAAGAAAAATTTGGCACAAAAAGTGCTACTAAAGTTGTGGAATGGGTTGAAAAACAGTTTGCTACACATGATTTGTTAGACTTAGAATATATCATAATTGCAGATGCTGAAACCTTGAAGCCACTTAAACGAAAATCAAACAAAAAAGCCTATCGCGCATTTATTGCCGTATATGCTGACGATATTAGACTTATTGATAATATCGCTTTAAATTAATTATCTTTACCGCATGCAAATTCAAGTAGTAAAATCTAAGATTCATAGAGTTAAATGCACAGGAGCAGAACTCAATTACATTGGTAGTATCACTATTGATGAGGACTTAATGGATGCTGCCAATATTATACAAGGAGAAAAAGTTCAAATTGTAAATAACGACAATGGAGAGCGTTTAGAAACCTATTGTATTCCTGGGCCACGAAATAGTGGCGAAATAACACTAAACGGTGCTGCTGCCAGAAAAGTATCTGTAGGAGACACCTTAATTCTTATTACCTATGCATTCATGGATATTGAGGAAGCTAAAGTGTTTAAACCATCTCTAGTTTTTCCAGATGAGGCGACCAATTTATTAAAATAACCTTTTGAATAAAAAGACAAAAAATATACTAAAAATCACACTCCCATTATTATTGGGAGTTTTTTTGGTTTGGTATTCGCTGTCAAAAGTATCTATTGAAGAATTAATGGTTTATGTAAAAAAAGCTGATTATACTTGGATACTTTTAGGTATGTTTTTAGGCTTATTAAGCCATTTATCAAGAGCATATCGTTGGTTGTTTCAATTAGAGCCAATGGGTTATAAAGTGAAGTTTGGCAACAGTATTATGGCCGTTTTTGCTACTTATTTAATAAATTACACAATTCCACGTGCTGGCGAAGTTGCACGAGCTTCTATATTAACAAATTACGAAGATGTACCATTTGAAAAAGGCTTTGGAACCATTGTCGCAGAGCGTATTGCAGATATGATAGTGATGTTGGGGATTATTGCAATTACACTTTTTCTTCAATTCGATTTTATATATGGCTTTTTAATTGAGAAATTCAATCTAACTAAAGTTATAATGATCTTATTAGGGTTTGTAATTGCTGCTGCAATTTTATTTGGTTACATAAAAAAAAGTAAATCAAAAATCGCTTTGAAATTAAAAGGTTTAGTGACTGGATTAATAGAAGGCGCGCTTAGTATTTTTAAAATGAAAAAAAAGTGGGCTTATATTTTTCATACCCTATTTATATGGGGCATGTATTTGCTTATGTTTTATATAACTTCATTATCTATTGTTGAATTAAATGAGATTTCTCTTGGTGCTGTTTTAATAGGTTTTATTTCGGCAAGTTCTAGTATTGCGGCTACAAATGGTGGCATTGGTTCTTATCCTTTGGCTATATACGCAGCGTTTTCAATTTTCGGAATTGCAGAAGAACCAAGTATTGCTTTCGGTTGGATTATGTGGGCATCACAAACGCTTATGATTATTGTTTTTGGTGGTCTTTCCTTAATTTATTTGCCTATTTATAATAGATATAAGACTCCGAAGCGCTTTTAAAACTTAGAAAAACTTTGCTTTTAATCTCTACCTTAATTTCTTACCTTGCCATTAATAAATCTCAAATCATTCTAAAATGAAAAAGACTGTTGTTTTCTTTTTATTCCTTTTTTTAGCTTTAAATACTTCAATAGCACAAGTTAAATACGAAACCATTCAATCTTCAAAATTAGGGGAAGAACGTCAAATTAAAATTCAATTACCAAGAGGTTATAATTCTGATGAAGATAAAACATATCCAATATTTATTGTTTTAGATGGCGATTATATGTTTGAAGCTGTAGCAGGAAACGTAGATTACTATTCGTATTGGGAAGATATGCCAGAGTCTATTGTTGTTGGAGTTAATCAATTGGATAAAAGATATGATGATGGCATGTATTCTGAACAAAACTCTTTACCTATTGAAACAGGTGCTGCTTTTTTTGAGTTTATTGGAATGGAGTTGTTGCCTTATATAGAAAAAACATATAGAGCTGGTAATTTTAGAGTTGCAGTAGGTCATGGGGAAACAGCAAATTTTATAAATTACTATTTATTAAAACCGCAACCATTATTTCAAGCTTATATTTCAATTAGTCCAGATTTGGCGCCTAATATGATTGATTATCTACCTGAAGTTTTGAGTAAAATTCAATCAAAAACATTTTACTATTTAGCCAATACAAATAATGATGCTAAATCTATATTGCGCATGACAGAAGCATTGAATACAGATATTTCTGGTATAGAAAATGAAAGCTTAGTCTATGATTTCGATAGTTTTGATGGGCCTTCACATTATTCTGTTCCTACACATGCTATACCAAGTGCCATAGAAAGTATTTTTCAAGTGTTTCAACCTATTTCAAAAAAGGAATATAAAGATGTTATCCTTGAATTAGAAATTTCACCAGTACTTTATCTTCAAGAAAAATATCAAGCTATTTCTGATTTGTTTGGTATTGAAAAGAAAGTGTTAATCAACGATTTTAAAGCGATATCTGCTGCAATAGAAAAAAATGAATTGTATGAGTATTACGAAGAGTTAGGTAAAATGGCACGAAAAGCATACCCTGAAACCCTTTTAGGAACTTATTATATTGCACGTTTTTATGAAGAAACAGGAGAGGCCAAAAAAGCTATGCGTACGTATCAATCGGCCTATACTTTAGAAGAAATTGCAGGACTTACAAAAGATTTAATGTTAGAAAAAGCAGATTTAATTAAAGAAGATTTTGGCTACTAGGTTAAATTTTAAAAACTGAATTAATCCCTCTCCTTTGGGGAGGTTAGGAGAGGAATATGGCTAAAATAAAAACCACGTTTTTTTGTCAAAACTGCGGCACACAATATGCTAAATGGCAAGGGCAATGTAATGCTTGTAAAGAATGGAATACTATTGTTGAAGAAGTAATTCAAAAGCCTGAAAAAAGCGATTGGAAATTACCAACTTCTACAGTAAAGAGAGCCTCAATCCCATTACGAATCAATGAAATAGACTCATCAAAAGAGGCTCGGTTAAATACTTTTGATGGAGAGTTTAATCGTGTTTTAGGCGGTGGAATTGTGCCAGGGTCTTTAATTTTATTAGGAGGTGAACCCGGAATTGGTAAGAGTACCTTGTTACTTCAAATTTCATTAAAATTACCTTATAAAACACTTTATGTTTCTGGTGAAGAAAGCCAAAAACAAATAAAAATGCGTGCTGAACGTATTAATCCAGAAAATAGCAACTGTTATATCTTAACAGAAACTAAAACTCAAAATATTTTCAAGCAAATTGAAGCTTTAGAGCCCGATATTGTAATTATTGACTCGATTCAAACCTTGCATAGCGATTATATTGAATCGTCTTCCGGTAGTATTTCACAAATAAAAGAATGTACAGCTGAACTGATAAAGTTTGCCAAAGAAACAGCAACGCCAGTAATGTTGATAGGTCATATTACCAAGGATGGAAATATAGCTGGACCTAAAATTTTAGAACACATGGTGGATACCGTTCTACAATTTGAAGGCGATAGAAATCATGTATTCCGAATTTTAAGAGCGAACAAAAACCGGTTTGGTTCAACAAATGAATTAGGCATTTATGAAATGCAAGGTTCAGGTTTACGAGAAGTATCAAACCCATCAGAAATTTTAATTTCTAAAAAGGATGAAGAACTTTCGGGTAATGCTATAGCCGCAACGTTGGAAGGCATGCGGCCACTTATGATTGAAGTTCAGGCTTTGGTTAGTACAGCAGTTTATGGTACACCACAACGTAGCGCAACTGGTTTTAATGCGAAACGTTTAAATATGTTACTAGCAGTTTTAGAAAAACGAGCGGGCTTCCGTTTAGGCGCAAAGGATGTGTTTTTAAATATTACAGGCGGTATTACAGTTGATGATCCTGCAATAGATTTAGCTGTAGTAGCAGCCATCTTATCATCTAATGAAGATGTAGCACTTCAAAAAGATTTTTGCTTTGCTGCTGAGGTGGGTTTGTCTGGTGAAATTCGTCCTGTGCAACGCGTAGAGCAGCGTATTCTAGAAGCTGAAAAATTAGGGTTTTCAACCATTTTTGTTTCAAAATACAATAAAATTTCGCTTAAAAACACAGCTATTAAAATTCAATTAATTTCAAAAATTGAAGATTTAGTAGGGTTTATTGTTTAGTATGTAAAAAGAGGGTTTGCTAAAACACCTCATTATAAAACAACTTCTATCAAATATTTTGTAAAAAAAGAGAACAATGTAATAGCCGTTAGCTTTGATGGTGTAATGCCTTTTAAAAGAAGGGCTAAAGCGTATTTTAGTGATTGTGCAGGGATAATAAATATGCTTAATTCTAAAAACTTTAATAGAAGTTCTATTGAAGAAATGGTGTATTAATGTAGTGATTTTTGTGCAGAATTCAAAGTAGAATAAGTGATAACTTATAATAATGATATTACAAAAAATACGCTTTGTCGTTAAAAAATTACTTTTTATCCGATTTTTAATTGTTTTTATCGATTTTTTATCCTAATATTGTTTGATATTTAGTCTAAATCGCAATGATTTACGATTTTTCAGTTGAAATTTTCTTCCCTCAAGTATTCTTTCAAATATAATCTATGCTATCAAGTATTTGATATTTAAATAATTATACAAAATTTTGAAATAAAGAAATAAAACTATTTGAGTATATAAATTAATTAAGATTCCCCCAAATCTATTAACTATGAAATTAAAATTACTATTGAGTCTTTTGTTGACGTGGTTCTGCTTAAACCTCGGAAATACCCAAACAAATGCACCAAGTATTCAATCTGGAGTAACATTTCAATGGAGTGATACGCAAACGGTTTCCACAGATCCGGCTACTATAGAAAGTATCACGGTTAACGGTAATGTTTATTTCAATTTTGGCGTACCAACTGGTTATGAGTTAACGCAACTTGGTCCAGCAGGCCATGCCACAAATAACATTTCGCTCAATGGTCCTTATGTTGAAACAACGAGTGCTAGTGCAACATGGAATGCAACAGCATTAGATGCGTTTCAGTCCTTAAATCTCAATTACTATTTCGAAGCCAATGGAAATGGCCAAAATATATGTGATAATTATACTGCTGAAGAAACTACAAGTGCACAAAGGTTTACTTTAATTTATACCGGAGGGATTATATCTGGTTCAAGTGGAGTAATAGCTGTAACGGAACAAAACGCTAATAACTGTTATCACATAGAGTTTTTTGGTATACCAGTGGGCGGAGGGCTAGAACAATCGTTAGGAGAAACATTTGTTAATAATTCAGGTACAGAATGGGGTTTTGGAGGTACAGGAAGTAATGGGAATGTTGGAACTCCAGGCGCTTTGAATCCGCCACCTACAGGTTCAGATTATTGGCTTAGTGATCGTGTTGTTAGGAATAGTGGGGCTTTAGGTATTGCAGTATTTTATCTGAATGACATTGCACCTACGGGGTCAACAATTACAAAAGCTACATTAACATCGGCAACTATTGACAATGGAGATGGTAAAATGTTTATTCTAACCTTACCAGATAATGATAAAGATGGGTATAGCGATGTGGATGATTTAGATGATGATAATGATGGTATTAAAGATTTAGATGAGTCTAACGGTATTAACCCTTCTGCAGATGATGATGTAGATGGTTTGCCTAACTATCAAGATCCAGATTTTTGTACCTTGAACACGTCGGGTATTTGTGTAAATCTTGATGTTGACAAAGACGGAATTCCAAATCATTTGGACTTTGACAGTGATAATGATGGTATTTTGGATGTTATAGAATCTGGAGGTACTGATGCTAATATTGATGGCAATGCAGATGGAATGATAGGTGCAACTGCCTCTACTCTGGGGATTCCAAGTTCTGCAGGAACAGGAGCAAATTCAAGTAATACAGATAGCAACGGAAATTATGATTTTTTAGATATCGATGCCGATGATGATGGCATTCCAGATAATATAGAAGCACAACCAACAATTGGTTATATTACGCCTTCTTTTATAATAGACAATTCTACAGGAATATTTAATAACTATGCCAATGGTTTATCCTTAACAGATACTGATTTTGATGGCATTCCAGATTATATAGATATGGATAGTGATAACGATGGCACACCAGATATTGAAGAAAATGGAATGGCCAATATTATTTCAAATTTAGACACCGATAGTGACGGATTAGATAATGCGTTTGAAGGTTCAAACACCAACGATCCAAATGATGTGAATGATGAAATGGATACACCATTAAGTTCAATTTTACCAGATACCGACGGCGATTTATTATCTGGAGGCGATTTAGATTACCG